>JAUYSF010000017.1 GCA_030696435.1 Desulfoprunum sp.
TTGCCATTATGCATTAGAATACGCAACTTATCTTGTGATACGCAGCGGGTAGTATCGCAACTCGGATCCTTGACGGACAAGGAAAATGTCTATTTTTTATATAGAAATGAAAATAACCCTTATTCTCTCCCTGCTTGCCAGTTTGCTTACGGCGACCCAGACGCTGCTCATCCTCCTGCACGGCGATGGTATGTGTTTTGGTGAGGGTTGCAGGATCGTCGACAGCCTGACCACCGTCCCGCCGCTGGTGTTCAACCTTATGGGTTTTCTCTATTTTCAGACGATATTTTGGGGGCTGCTGTTTGATAGGAAATATCCTGAGTGGCCACTGAAGACCGTCAGGGTTCTCTTGCTCGCCGGGATGGCCTCAGAAGGTGTGCTGGTCTCTTTTCAGCTCTTTATCACCGGGGCCTTCTGTTCGTATTGCCTTGTGGTTCTTGCCTTTATCATTCTTCTGAATATCTCTTTCGGGTTGAAACAGATAGCCTCGGGCACAGCCATCTTTGCCGTGGTTGTCCTGGCCTTTTTCAGCCTGCAGTTCAAATCGGCCGAGAGTGCTGAGGGTATACCTCTTGACCGGGGGACCTATGGGATACGGTCGGCAGATCGATCAGGCGTCCAACTCTATCTCTTTTTTTCCTCCACCTGCTCCCATTGCGAAAATATTATCGAAACCCTGAAAAGCAGGAAGTCCTGTACTGTCCGCTTTCAGCCGATTGATGCGATCCGCGCTTTCGATTTTCCCGGTCTGGAATTGGCCCCTGCCTATTCAACTGCTGCTAACCGCAGTTTCCTGAAGACTCTCGGGATCGAGGAGATCCCTGTTCTGGTGGCGAAAGATTCTAGCGGAACCCGGATACTCAAAGGTGAAAAACCGATCAGAGAGTATCTGGATCAAAACTGTAAGGCGGAAACACCCCCTGCCGGTAACACCACCTCGGAAACTTCCTCTAGTGGGAGCAGTTTTCTACCGCAACCGGTACAAGACGATGCCTGTTCCGTTTCAAAAGACTGCGACCCTCTCCCGACGACGACCCCGCCCGGGAAATAAAACCTCCCGGCGGCAAAAAGGCCATGGATATCTTCACCATTGTCATTCTGGGGGGGTGTCACGGCATCGGTGGCGGTACCCTGCGCGACATCATCCTGGATGTTATCAGATCTACTGGATCGCCGATCTGACCTACCTTTGGGTCGCGACAGCGGCCTTCATCGCTGCCTTTTTCCTAATCCCAAAAATCAGCAGGACCTTCAGGCTGCTGGAATATGCCGATGGTCTCGGGATGGCGATGTCCTCGGTGCTGGCAACGGAAAAACATTGTTACTGGGATTCTCCGGACCGGTTGCAGTACTGATGGGTATGATCACCGGCATTTCCGGGGGCATGCTGCGTGACATCCTGACGGCCCGGATGCTGCTGCTTTTTGGTCGGGAATTCTATACCACACCAGTGATTTTCGGCTGTACATTTTTGTCTTGTTTAACGGCTGGTTTTGGGTCGGTGAGTACTTTCAACTTATTGTTATTGCTATATTTTAATTTTCATGACAGCTGCAATCCGCTGGGGATTGTACTCTCCCGCATGGCTGACTTATCCGGGAAATAGTTGAAAAATTCCTGCTTGTATTCTTGGGGACTATTTGTTAAAGAAAATGAGGGAGCGTCAGGAGCATGCTGCGGAAGCGGTATATAATCTATGGCGCTTTTCTTTGCTTCGGTGCAGAGGGTATACCTGTGTTTGTCCGGGAAGTGGGATGTCCGCGCAATCTTGTTATCCTTCATCACCTTACGAGTTGGACGGTCGAAGACGGCAGCCTGGAGTGAGGCCGGATGGGCCATTAATCTGTGAGAATAAACATGACACTGACTATTACTGATCAGACTATCACTTTGAAATCTTTTGAGAAGTTGAAAGAACTCAGCGGTGAGAACGTGAAACTCTGCATGCAGTGCGCGACCTGTAGCGGGATGTGCCCGATGACAGCGGAGATGGATCACTCGCCCCGCAAGGTCATGCACCTAGCGCAATTCGGACTTTTTGACAAGTTGAGTGCAAGCAATACCTTCTGGAAATGCGCATCCTGCCACGCCTGTACGGTGAAGTGCCCACGAGGCATTGATATCGCCAAGGTGATGGAGGCCCTCAGGCAGCAAGTCCTGCGCAAGAGCAAAAACTATATTGAACCTTCCGCACTGCCGGCCGAGAGGATCGTTGAGCTGCCTCAGATCGCCCTGGTTGCCGGATTCAGAAAATTGACCAGTTAAGGAGAACAATGAAGATCAGTTATTATCCAGGATGTACCCTGAAGACCAAGGCCGGCAATCTGGAAACGGCGGCGCTAGCCTCTCTTCTTGCCCTGGGCATTGAGGTGGAGGAGATCGACAGGTGGAACTGCTGTGGCGCGGTCTTTTCCCTGACCGCCGATGATCTCATCCATCAAGTTGGGCCGGTACGCAATCTGATCCGGGCTAAGGAACAGGGCGCGAATAAACTCGTGACCCTCTGCTCCATGTGCTACAACACCCTGGCGCGGGCCAATTTGATTATGAAAAACGATCCGGTAAAGCGGGACACTATCAACCGCTTCATGGACGATGAGATCGATTATGCTGGTGAGGTCGAGGTGGTCCATCTCCTTACCTTCCTTGATCAGGAGGTCGGCTGGGAGCGGATCAGAGAGATGGTCAAGGTTCCGCTTGAAGGTCTGCGGATTGCCCCGTACTACGGTTGTACCCTGCAGCGGCCCGCCGATGTCGGTATTGAGCCCTTCGGCAGCTTCAGCCTGATGACCCGACTGTTTGAAAGCCTTGGCGCCACGGTGATGCCCTTCGCTGCCGCTGATAAGTGCTGTGGCTCCTACCAGATCCTCAACGGTGAGGATGGGGCGCAAAGCACCGCCGCCACCATCTTAAAGAGTGCCGCAGAGGCCGGGGCCGAGGCCCTGGCCACCAGCTGTCCGCTCTGCGAATACAATCTCGGCAAACAGCAGGGCAAACTTTTGGAGAATGGCCTGATCGGCACGACTGTGCCGACCTACTATTTTACCCAGCTGCTGGCTATTGCTCTCGGTGTGGCCCCGGAGTCCTGCCGGTTTGACTTAAACGACGGTGCGGCTCTCGATCTACTGAAAAATAAGAACTGCCTGGTCGCCGCCTGAGCGCAACCGGCAGGACGCTCCTGCCAGGGCAGCATAACTGATAGAGTGAGTAACTGGAGAAAAAACATGTGTGACGCAGAAAAGAAAACGACGCAGAAGACCCCCAGGGTAGCGACAGGCGATCGGGCCATCCTGCCTGAGGGCGCAAAGACCATCCCGGTCTATATCATGGGTAAGCGCTACGATGTACCGGAGACCTTGACCATCATGAAGGCCATGGAGTTCGCCGGCTTTAAGTTCCTGCGCGGTGCCGGCTGCCGTGGTGGAATCTGCGGGGCCTGCCCGACCGTCTACCGGATGGCCGGTGACTATAAACTGCACTTCGGTCTGGCCTGCCAGACGGTGGTCGAGGCCGATATGTATCTGGCCCAGATCCCCTTCTTCCCGGCCAACCGGGCTAGCTATAAGATCGACGAGATCGGCGCTGCCGCAGAGGCCATCCATGCTCTCTATCCCGAGTTATTCCGATGTGTGGCCTGCAATCTCTGCACCAAGGCCTGTCCGATGGATGTCGATGTCCTTGGCTATATCTCTGCCCTCAAACAGGGAAACATCAAAAAGGCGGCTGAACTGTCCTTTGACTGTATCCAGTGCGGGCTCTGCGCCAGCCGCTGCATGGGCGAGATCCCCCAATACCACATCGCCCAGTTGGCTCGCCGGGTCTATGGCCGCTATATCCAACCCCGGGCCGAGCATCTGCAGACGCGGGTCAAGGAGATCGAGTCCGGCAAGTACGATGCCATGCTCCAGGAACTGTCTGCCATGGGCAGGGAAGAACTTGAGAAATGCTATGTCGAACGGGAACGCGAGCCGGATCTATCCACTCTCGGCACCTGGCAACCCAAAGAGACCCAGTATCTCTAAGCCGTTGTCAAAAATTAACTTGGCCGGAAAAATACCCGGAACGGCATAAGGAGCCGTAACGAAATGATAAAAAATCGCCTGGATATTTCGTAACGGCTCCTAAAATTCAATCACAATCGTTTGGGATCAAGGAGAACGACAATGGCATATACCCCTGAATTACAAGAGCTGATTAAAAAAGTTGAGGCGACCCGTCCCGCACGGCTCGCCATGGCCCGCCGTGGCGAGAATCATCCTGCCCTGAGCATGGCCGAGCGCGAGCAGGTCCTGAGCAAGTTCCACCCGGATTATCAGGCCGACGCCAAACGGATGGTCAAGGTCGGTCCCAACAAGGGGGATACCTTCCAGGAAGGGGTGGCCCGTCTGTTGGAATCCCGCTCGGTGATCCGTCCCGACAAGGTGAACCTGAGCAAGG
>JAUYSF010000094.1 GCA_030696435.1 Desulfoprunum sp.
GCCGGGGAGGTTGTCATCGCCAAGCTGGACACCACCCAGCATGCTCGAAGCGCCTCGCTCTATGGCATCAGAGGAGTACCGACGCTGCTGTTTTTTCGGGGTGGCAAGATCGTTGATCAGATCGTCGGCGCCCCTGCTGAATCGCTACTCGTCTCTAAAATCAAGGCTCTGGTTGGTGTGGTCATATAATATAAGGCAACGGGGGAGTGCCCCCCAAATGCAAAACACGTTCAAAAATCAACTCAAGAAAATGAGGCGCAATATGAAAGATGATTTCGGATCCCTCGTATGGGTAAATGATAAAGAAGGCCGGGAGTATGTCTGCACAGCAAACAGCGATTTTGAAAGCAACAAAGATATTGATGCTCTCTAGGCAAGCGAGCGGGAAACCTGCTATAATGTGAACGACTTCATAAGTACAGACAGGTGGTAGAATTTGACAATGTGTTTGAAATAGCCCGCAAGGAAAATTCAGGACTGAGGGGAAATCAAAGAGGTCATAGGAGATGGGGAGATGATTCGGTGGCAGTTTAATGGAGGGTCGGTTTATCTCCTCTGATGGAAAAAGTCCTCGAGAAAACTCTTTCGCCAGCCTTCGGTCTGGCGCAGTTGTTTCGGGATATCGCCTGTTTTACCGTGCAGAATCTTGACCAGGGTTTTGAGCTCTGAGCTGTTGCCGACAAGGGCGGGATCAATTCCCTGGAGTTCGCACTTAAGGGTGATGAGACCGGTAAGTTTTTGCAGGGTCTCCTTTTCACGGGGCGTTAGGCGTGGCGTTTGGTGCAGCGGCGGATAGGTGGCGGGATCGTTTTGCAGGGTATTCTCAACGATTGCCTGCAGAGCCTTGCCATAACGGTCGGCGGCCCTGCCCGAGAGTGTGCCGCCTTGTTTGAGGGCTTCAATGGAAAGGGGTTGTTTCTGGGCAAGAGTGAGTAGGGCAAGGTCAGGCACGACATGACCGCGTGGCCGGTTGAGTGACTTGGCCTCCTCGTCTCGCCAAATCACCAGTTCTTTGAGGATGGCCAGACCCTGGCGGTTGAGGTTGCCGGCTCCCCTCAGCTTCAGGTACCTCGTACTGTCTGTAGGTCCCATATAAGACTGCGGATTGTTAAGAAGATTGAGCTCTTCCTGCAGCCAGGCCTTGATGGTCGGCCCGATAATCCGGCTGATGAGGATGACCCTGACGGCCCTCAGATAGCGGACATCATCGAGAGCGTAGTCGACCTGGCGTTCGTTGAGCGGGCGTTGCAGCCAGTCTGTGCGTGTTTCCGTTTTTGCCAGATCGATATCGAGGACCTCTTTGATGAGACTGCCGAGTGAGAGCGTGGCCAGGAGATTGGCAAAACCGGCGGCAAGTCGAGTGTCGAAGATATTTTGAGGGGCCACCCCGGTGGCGCGGTTGAGAATAAACAGGTCCTGCGGCGCATCATGCAGTATCTTGATCACGCTCCGGTCGGAGAGCAGGTCACCCAGTGGTGCGAGGTCGGTCAGGGCGCAAGGGTCGATGAGGTGACAGTCTTCGTCGGAGAGGGCAATCTGGATAAGGCCCAGTTGGGGATAATATGTCCTTTCCCAGACGAACTCGGTATCGAGCGCGACTGCATCGGTTTTTCTGGCCCGGTTGACGAGTTTTACGAGCTGTTCATTAGTTGTGATCATAATAGCTTGTTCTATTCTATACTTTTTACAATCCTTCAAGGAAAAACACACCACAAGCCCCACCTGGCTTTGTGAAAATGCAGGAATTCCTGGATTCGCACTCCCCGCCCCCCTGTTCACAAAGACATACTGTGCCTGAAAAAACAAGAGATATTCTTCTTTTAAGGTGTTCAATTACAATAATTTTCGTATTATGAGCCAGCAGATTTTGACAACAGGCCGGAAACGGAAACGGAAAAGGAGAATATGGTTGTATATATTGCCAAGCGGATATTGTTGATGATCCCCACCCTGTTCGGTGTGATGCTGGTAACCTTTGTCGTCACCCAGTTTGTCCCGGGAGGACCGGTTGAAAAGCTCATTGCCGAGATGGAGGGCCATGGTAAAGGTGGCGAAGATGCAACTGTTATGACCTCTTCTCTCTATCGTGGCGGCTCCGGTCTTGATCAGGAGCGAGTGGCGAGACTGAAGGAGTTGTACGGTTTTGACAAACCACCCGCCGAGAGATTTTTCACCATGATGAAGAACTATCTGGTTTTTGATTTCGGTACCTCCTATTACTATCACAAAAGTGTCGTCGATCTGGTCGTTTCAAGGATGCCTGTTTCCATGTCCCTTGGTCTCTGGAGTTTTGTCATTGTCTATGGCATTTGTATTCCGCTCGGGATCGCCAAGGCGGTGCGGGACGGCTCTCGATTCGATGTCATTTCCAGTACGGCAATCCTGATCGGCTATGCCATTCCGGGTTTTGTCCTCGGTATCGCCCTCATCGTCCTCTTTGGTGGCGGCAGTTTCTGGGATATCTTTCCCTTGCGGGGCCTGGTATCCGACAATTGGGTCGAGATGGGTGTCGGTATGAAGATTGTTGATTATCTCTGGCATATGGTCCTGCCGATAACCGCCAGTGCGGTCGGCAGTCTGGCTGTAATGACCATGCTGACCAAGAATTCTTTCCTTGAAGAGATCCGCAAACAATATGTTCTGACGGCCAGGGCCAAGGGCCTGAGCGAGGGACAGGTACTGTACAAACATATCTTCAGAAATGCGATTATCCCTATTATTACAGGATTTCCCGGGTATTTCATTGCCTCATTTTTTACCGGCAGTCTGTTGATTGAAACGATCTTTTCCCTCGATGGGATGGGGCTTCTGGCTTACCAGTCGGTGTTGAACCGGGATTACCCCGTGGTCCTGGGGACGCTCTATTTTTTCACCCTCATTGGCCTGATAGCCCGCCTCCTATCGGATCTCAGCTATGTCCTCGTCGATCCGCGCATCAGCTTCAGGCATGTCGATAATTAGCGAACACACAGTACATTCCCGGCCGGTGGCAGGGCGGCAGAGTCTGGCCCGCAGGCGCTGGCATCGCTTTAAGAGAAACAGGAGGGGCTATTACAGCTTTCTCATCTTTTCGTGCCTCTTTCTCCTCAGCCTCATCTCCGAAGTGCTCAGTAACGATGTCCCGTTCCTCGTCGTCTATAAAAGCAGGCCGTATTTCCCTCTGGTCATCGACTATCCCGAGACTACCTTCGGTGGCGATTTTGACACCAAGACTGATTATCTTGATCCCTTTTTTCTGGAAGAGGTACAGAAAACGGGTGGGGCGGTATTCTTTCCGCCAAACAGGCACAGTTTCAACTCGATCAATCTCAATATCGATGGGCCTGTGCCTTCACCGCCAACCAGAGAAAATTATCTCGGTACCGATGATCGGGGCAGAGATGTGTTGGCTCGCCTGCTCTATGGTTTTAGATTGAGTGTCCTCTTTGGCTTTGCCCTCACTCTGGTGGGCACCGTAGTCGGAATTATCACCGGTGCTGTCCAGGGCTTTTTCGGAGGCAGAACGGATCTGGTCTTTCAGCGGGTTATCGAAATCTGGGGAGCTATGCCTGAATTGTATCTGCTCATTATTTTCGCCTCTATCTTTCAGCCGAGTATCCTGCTGTTGCTGGTGCTGCTTTCACTCTTCAGCTGGATGGGGCTTTCCGACTATGTCCGGGCCGAGTTTCTCAAAGGAAGAAATATGGAGTATGTCAAGGCGGCGCGGGCCCTTGGTGTGGGCAATGTCACTATCATGTACCGCCACCTTCTGCCCAATGGCATGACGCCAGTGATAACCTTCCTGCCTTTCCGCGTCTCGGCCGCCATTTTAGCCTTGACGAGCCTTGACTTTCTCGGCCTGGGGGTGCCGCCTTCCACCCCGAGCCTGGGGGAGCTGTTGGCCCAGGGTAAGGCAAATATTGATGCCTGGTGGCTATCACTTTCGGCATTTTCCGTGCTGATCTTCACTCTGATCCTGCTGATCTTTGTCGGCGAGGCCCTCCGCGAAACCTTTGACCCCCGTAAAAACTGAGCTCTTCTCCAGGCCACTCCGGCAGCATCGAATGCCTCAATCCCGATAGGTTTTTAAACCTTGAGCCTGATGGGGAAGAACTGCTCAATCTTTTCTAAATATTGACATTTCTCGTTTATGTTTTTATGTTTGTTCGCTGAATTGTCTTCACTGGCTGTCTTGAAGAGGAAGAAATATATCTTTTTAAGATGAGCCATCTTGATATCGGCCTCGGAGCGCACCTGTGTCTGAGAGGCGACTATTTTTCATCTGAGCCCAAGAATTATGCATAGAAACCCCATCGAACGATTTGGGGATACCGGATTGTACGCTTTGCAGGACCTCGGTCGAATGGCTATCTACCTGGCGAAGGCCATACGCGGTCTCTTCAGGCGGCCTTTTCGCTTCCGGGAGGTACTTCGCCAGATCCAGTTCATCGGTGCCGGATCTCTCACCGTTATTATTTGTACGGCGGCCTCAACAGGAATGGTCCTTGGCTTGCAGGGCTACTATTCGCTGCATAAATTCGGGGCTGAGGGGATGCTTGGCTCCGCTGTGTCTCTGACCTTGATTATGGAACTCGGTCCTGTCCTGACTGCCCTCATGGTGGCCGGGCGGGCGGGCTCTGCGATGTGTGCTGAGCTGGGTATCATGCGCATTTCAGAGCAGATCGACGCCCTTGATTGCATGGCCATCGATCCCTTTCGGTATCTTATTTCTCCCAAATTTCTAGCCGCTCTCCTGTCGGTACCACTTTTGACGGTGATCTTTGATGTTGTCGGCATCGGCGGAGGATATGTGGCCGGGGTAACACTCATGGGCGTGAATCCTGGTAGCTATATCGAAGGCATGCGCAGTAGCGTTACAAACCATGATATTCAGCTGGGGGTGATCAAGTCATTTGTTTTTGGTCTTCTGGTGGTCTGGATTTGTACGGGCCGTGGCTATTTCGTCAAGGAGATCCGTGGGGCGGGGTTCGGGGCCGAGAGTGTGGGGCGGGCGACGACTCAGGCGGTTGTATTATCCTCGATTACGGTACTGGTCTTTGACTATCTTCTCACCGCGGTGCTTCTCTGATGTCTACTGCCATTGAATTCAAGAATGTCATCAAGGCCTTTCCGAAGAGAGGTGGCGGTGTACAGACGGTGCTTGACCAGGTGAGTTTCAGCATTCCGGCCGGCAAGACCACCGTCATTGCGGGGGGCAGTGGCCAGGGGAAAAGCGTTACGTTAAAACTTATCCTGGGGCTGATGCGGGCGGATGGCGGACAGATTATAGTCCAGGGAAATGATGTGACTACGATTGACGGTCGGGCACTTGAAGAATTACGGACCCGCTTTGGTGTCCTCTTTCAAGGCTCGGCACTTTTTGACTCACTCACTGTCTATGAGAATGTGGCTCTGCCGCTACGGGAGCGGACGAAGAAGGGTGAAAAAGAGATCCAGGATCAGGTTATGTCTACCCTTGCGCGTCTGGATCTCACTGGGCATGAAAACAAATATCCAGCCCAACTGAGTGGCGGCATGAAAAAGAGGGTGGGGTTGGCCAGGGCCTTGCAACTCAAACCGGAAATCATGCTATTTGATGAACCGACCACGGGACTTGACCCGGTCATGACCCAGGATATCTACCATCTTTTTGCCGAAACTCAGGCCCAGGAAGGATTTTCCTCCATTATTGTCAGTCACGATATCCCCAAGGTCTTCAATCTGGCTGATCAGGTTATTATCCTCCATGAGGGGAAGATGGATGTTTTTTCCAGCCCGGAAGAGATCCAGTGGTCTGCTAAAGAGCATATCAGGGAATTCGTGCTGACTACAATGGGAGAGATTTATCAGAGTCATCTGGTGGAGCGATGAAAAAAAATACACTTGAAATGATTGTCGGCCTGTTCATGATAGCAGGTCTGTTGGCCTTTGGATATCTGGCGCTGCAGTTGGGGGAGGTCTCTTTTTTGAGCAGCAGCTCAAAATACATCCTCAAGGCAGAGTTTGATAATGTCTCCGGCGTGAAAAAGGGGGCGGCCGTCCAGATTGCCGGAGTTGTGGTGGGCGATGTCAGCAAGATCGAACTCGGCAAAGATGAGCTCGCTGTGTTGTCGCTGCAGATCGACAAGGGTGTCAAGGTGCCTTCAGACTCCATCGCCTCAGTGAAATCTCAGGGAATTATCGGGGATAAGTATATCCAGTTGTCTCTCGGCGGTGCCGAGAAAATACTGGCTGAAGGTGCCGTCCTGACGGAGACGGAATCAGCCATTGACATTGAATCGCTTATCAGTAAATTTGCCTTCGGCAGTGCGAAATAGAAAAGAGGTTATGATGAATACTCTAAGGACTAGGGCATTAATGCTCTTTTTTCTGCTGCTACTGGCATGTTCCTCTGGGGGGATACGGGCTGCAAATGCAATCGGTAGTGCGCAACCCGATCTCCTCTCCGATGAAGTGTCCGAAGACGAGGAGGGCTCGGATAAAGGGATCGCAGACCCTCTTGAACCATTTAACCGAGTTGTCTTCGCCTTCAATGACAAGCTCTATTTCTGGGTCTTAAAACCCGTCAAAATTGGTTACGCGGCCGTTGTGCCAAAAGATATCCGGGTCTGCCTGGGAAATTTTGTCAGCAATCTCGCAACGCCGGTAGTGCTGATCAACACCTTGCTGCAGGGCAGATGGGATGATGCCGGAATCGTTCTCTCTAGATTCGGTGTTAATACCGTCCTGGGAGTCTATGGTTTCGGAGATCCGGCTGCCTCGGAGTTCGGTTTGGCCTCACGATCCGCTGATTTCGGCCAGACCTTGGGTGTATATGGCGCAGGAGAAGGGCTTTATTTGTACTGGCCATTATTTGGGCCATCGAATATTCGTGACTCCATCGGCCTGGTGGCAGATAATCTGGCTCAACCTATTAACCACTTGCAAATCGATTCAGCCCAGAGATTGAGTTACTCCGGTGGCTCTTATCTGAATAAACTCTCTCTTGGTTCCGATGTGTATGAGGAAATGAAAAAATACTCTCTTGATCCGTATGTTTCGGCACGCGAGGCCTACCATGAGTATCGGAACGCCAGGATAGAGGGTAAAAAGTTTAATCAGAACGATAATTCATCACCAGTCGGCCTAGAAATACTCCCTGGTATTGAGAAGCAAATATTCCCTAGCTTTGAGAAACAACTGTGAGAAGAGAAAATGAATAATAAAATTATATACTTGTTTTTGATATTGGGCATGGTTCTTTATATGGGGGCGAGCGCAAATGCGGTTGAAGGCCCCACCGCTCAACTGAAGCCGACCCTCAAGGCCCTGACCGATATTCTTTCGGATGAAAGCTTGAAAGGGGATGGTCATCGCACAGAAAGACGGACAAAAGTTATGACGGCGATTAAGATCGGCTTTGATTTTCAAGAAATGTCCAAGAGGATACTCGGACGTACCTGGAATGAGATTGGGGCCGATGAGCAAAAGCTCTTTACCGAACTCATGACCAAGTTGCTGGAAAACGTCTATATCGGCAAACTCGAGAGCTACTCCGGGCAGCAGATTGAATACCTGGAGGAGCGAATAAAGGGCGATAGAGCCCAGGTTACGACAAGCGTTGACAACAAGGGTGTGAAAATACCTATGCATTATATACTCAACCTCAGCGGTTCGAAGTGGATGGTGTATGACATTAATATTGAAGGGGTCAGTCTGGTCAGAAATTACATGGAGCAGTTCAAGACAATCCTGCGTAAGGAGAAATTTACCGGTCTGATCAAGGTTCTTGAAGAAAAAAACAGATCCTTCGAAACAGTGAAGAAAGAAGGGAAATGAAAGCGGACGGCATTGATCAGGATATTCGCAGAGTTCTGCCATTTCTCGATGATGGAGATCTCCCGGCCTTACACTCGATGCTTCTCCCAGTGGACCTGCCCGCCGGTTCTACGCTCTTTCGGGCGGGTGAGTCCGCTTCTGTCGTCTATTTCCTTGTTTCTGGAAGACTTGCTGTTCAGAAGAACACGGGTTTTGCTGATAAATTGCAGGTGGTTGCACTG
>JAUYSF010000164.1 GCA_030696435.1 Desulfoprunum sp.
ATTTCGGCAAGTTTCGCCCCTGCCTCTTTGAACTGGAATTGATACACCATCAGTATCGCTTGTTTAAGGCAGGCGATATCATCGAAAGAGCCGTTTTCTACTTGAAGGGGAGGAGGATGAAGGATCAGTTCCCTCTGGACATCGGCCAAGGAAAGTGCCGTGTTTCTTTGCACGTCATGTCTCTCGGCAATCCTTCTAATTTTCGGGTTCTTCCAGCCTGCAATGGTCAGCAGGGCACCATTTCCAAGCAATGGTCCGCACTGAGCAGCGAAGATATCCTGCTGTTTGAGATGAAGTATCCCCGACCTGCCGTTCTTTATGACTTCGATGCTCCAAATGCCAGAGGGAGGCGTAGCATTTTGCAGATAGTCAAGCACACTCCTTGAATCTGTATCCAATTGAATCTTTTCCCCAGACATGAATAACCTCATGCCTATGATAGTTCATAGGCTGCCAAAGACTTTTTTTACATCAAATAGATCGTTCCTTGATGCGCAACTGATATGTAGCTGTTTTATTATCATTAAAACATCAGCCAATAGCAAGGGTGACAGCGTACTTTTTGTATTTTCTTCCTGACAGTGCATTCAAAAATGCATATTTTTTTTGAGGAAAATAGTTTTTCCCACAGAATTTCAGCGCCCTACAGTTGATAGGAACAACATCACTCTTCCTGATGCCCCTCCTGAAAATTGCGAAAGCCTTTGCGACCGAAGAGCCAAACGGCCAGGACGCTAATCTCATAGAGGATCATTAGGGGAATTCCCATCATCATCTGGTTGACGACATCGGGAGTCGGAGTGAGGATGGCAGCGATGATGAAGTTGATCAGAATGGCATACTTGCGGTTGCGATTGAGAAAAGAAACATTGACCAGGCCGATCTTGGCGAGAAAGACCATGAGTATCGGCATCTCGAAGATGGCCCCGAAGGCCAGAAGCAGGCGGGTGGCCAGGGAGAAATATTCACTCACCGATGGCAGCGAGGTCAGATAATCATTGTTGTATCCAACCAAAAACCGGAAAGCGGGCGGAAAGACAACCAGATAGCCAAAAGCGGCGCCCCCGATAAAACAGCAGGTGGACAACACGATGAAGGGAATCAGGACCTTTTTTTCATGCTTGAACAAACCGGGGGCAACGAAGCGCCAGATCTGGGAAAAGATGACCGGACAGGCCAGCAGAATACCTGCAACCAGGGCGAGCTTTAGATAAAAAAAAACCCTTCCTGGTACGAGGTGAAGATCAACGAGGTGCCTTTCGGCAGGACGTCGGTGAGGGGTTTGAAAAACCAGGTGCCGATGGGACGGATAAAGTAATAGGCCAGACAGAAGCCGATGAACACGGCCACAAAGGAGACTATAAGGCAAGTGCGCAGCTCCCGTAGGTGTTCAGTCAGGGCCTGCTTTTCAAAATCTTCCGTAGGGATATTCTGGTCCATGGCAGCTCAATAAAAGAATCTTCGCAAGAGGATATATCAGTCAGGAGAAAACTCCGAGTTCCTTACCATCTGCATGACGAATTTGCAATGCCTTGTCGTCATGCCCTTGGGAATTCAGGCCAGAAGATGTTAGAGTGTCTTCATCAGGAGGAATACCAAAAGAGGACCAACCACCAAAACCATGAGCAAAACCATCACGACACTGACAACAGCCTTCGGCTTGTTCATCGCCTGGATAATCTATTTGGCGGATACTCGGCAAAGCAGTTTGTTCTTTGATCTCGTCAAGGCAACGCCCTACGGCGATAAGATCGGTCATTTTTTCCTGTTCGGCATTCTGACCTTCGGCACAAACCTGGTCTTGAAAAACAGAGGTAGGGCTATGGGAAAGGTGTTTATTCCCTTTGGAGCCTTGTCTATTTTCGGCCTGGTCATTGTCGAAGAACTGACTCAGGCGTTTTTCCCCTGGCGCACCGTCGATATCACAGATATCTTGTCGGATCTTGCAGGCATCATGGCCTTCAGCCTCCTCTCTCTGCAGCCACGGATTCAGCGTCTCTTCATCCGTACCGACCACGCCCCGATCAATAATGACATCTCCTAATCCCTGGTTTACCTACATAATCCGCTGCAGTGACAAAACTCTTTACACCGGCGTCACCACGGATCTGGTCAGACGCCTGGCTGAGCATAATTCCCTCCGAGGTGGGGCCAGATATACCCGAGCCAGACAGCCGGTGCAGCTGGTTTTTGCCGAAAAACTGGCATCCCGTTCTCTTGCCTGCCGGCGGGAATATGCGATTAAACAGTTGTCGGCGGCAGCCAAGAAACAGCTCATCAACGATCAGCAGGAACAAGATAACGACGTGTTTCCTCCCTGAGCACTTGTTTTTTCGCCAAGGGTATTCTACAGTTAGAGATATTGCAATGGACGGGGAGACAACTTCGCTCTCCGCCATGCCGAACCACCCTTAATCAACTGTGTAATTCAAATCAAGATGAGAACGCGAAGGCAAGCGAGCAGCGACGAGACAGTACAGACAGGTACGGCGAGAAGCCGCACAGCGAAGCCGACAATGAAGCTTGATTTCGAATTGGCATAAAACCACCACTCATGACAGGCGATATGACATCTATCCTGGTAGTTGATGACGAACGGAGCATGCGCGACTTCCTCAAGATCCTTCTGCAGAAAGAAGGGCATACGGTAGTGACGGCGCATAATGGCGAGAATGCTCTCGAGTGCCTCAAGGACCAGGAATTTGATCTTATTATTTCAGACATTCGCATGCCCGGCATGGGTGGACTGGAGCTCCTCGGGACGGTGAAAGAGCAGAATCCCGACCTGCCGGTCATCATGATCACGGCCTTCGCCTCGCCGGATGATGCCGTCCAGGCCATGAAAAACGGGGCCTTCGACTATATCAGTAAACCTTTCAATGTCGATGAGATCAAATCGGTGATCGAATCGGCCACGATGAGAAAGAAAGGCCCCGCCCCGATCGAGGTGACTGGACAATCATTTTCGGGCATCATCGGTGAGAGTCGGGAGATGCTGAAGATTTTCGACATGATTCGCCGCATCGCCCCGACCCAAGCTAACGTCCTCATCTACGGTGAGTCCGGCACGGGCAAAGAACTGGTGGCCCAGGCCATCCATGCCCACAGCAAGGTCGCGGCCAATCCCTTTGTACCGATTACCTGCAGCGCTATTCCTGAAGAGCTCATGGAAAGCGAACTCTTCGGCCACGTCAAGGGCTCGTTCACCGGGGCCTTCAGCGACAAGTCAGGACTGTTCAACGAGGCCGACACCGGCACCGCCTTTCTCGACGAGATCGGTGAACTCACACCGATTATCCAGACCAAGCTCCTCAGGGTCCTGCAGGAACGGGAGATCAAACCCGTCGGCGGCACCCGAGTCAAACGCATCGATGTGAGGATCATCGCCGCCACCAACCGAGTGCTCGAAGAGGAGATCATGGCCGGCAGATTTAGAGAGGATCTGTTCTACCGTCTGGCGGTCGTGCCTCTGCGGGTTCCACCTCTGCGCGAGCGCAAGAGCGATGTGCCGATTCTGGTCAACCATTTTCTAAAAAAATACTCCCGCCAATTGGGCAAGGAGGTGCAGGAGATCTCCTCCTATGCCCTCCAGGTCCTGATGAATTACAATTTCCCCGGCAATGTCAGGGAACTGGAGAATATCATCGAGCGCGGCGTGGCCCTTGAAAGTTCGAACATCATCCTGCCCGAAAGTCTCTCCCTCTCAACAGGGCTTTCCCAGAATAAAAAGCCGGCCAGTGATGACAGTCTGCTCCTGTTTTTGGCGGCTTCAAGCGAAGAAGAACTCTTTGACCTGGGGTTGGAAACAATCATGACTAACCTTGAGAAACGCCTGATTCGGCATGCCTTGGAAAAAACCCACAATTCGAAGATGCGGGCCGCAGATCTTCTGCAGATGAGTTTTCGTTCGTTTCGCTACAAGGTCAAGAAATACGGCCTGGACGATTGAAGAGATGGACGTCAAATCACTCATAGATCGCGCCAGGCAGGCGGAGAATATCGACCAGATTCTGCGGCAGCAGCTCCTGTGGATGCTGCTCCTGCGTAT
>JAUYSF010000241.1 GCA_030696435.1 Desulfoprunum sp.
CTGTTGGCCTTTCTTCTGCGGCATGGATACCGTTACAGCGGGTTGTCGTATTGGAGCAAGGCCCACTGGAGATGGATCGCCGATATCAAGTTGCCGCACCGGGCACAGCAGATCACCCTCCAGGAATATGTCCATGCTGTTCACGAGCAGCTTGAGCGAGTGCAGCGGCTCACCGGCCAAATCCAGGAGTTGGTGGCACAGTGGCATCTGGCGCCGCTAGTAAAGGCCCTGCAGGCACTGCGCGGTGTCTCCCTGATCGTTGCCGCAACGACCGTTGCCGAACTTGGCGACCTGAGCCGTTTCGACTCGGCAAAACAACTCATGGCCTACCTAGGCCTTGTCCCCAGCGAACACTCCAGCGGCGACACAATCAAGCGCGGAGGTATAACCAAGACCGGCAATGGTCATGTCCGGCGGGTGCTCACTGAAGCGGCTCAGTGTTACTGTCACCCGGCCAGAGAAAGCCGAGCCCTGCTGGCTCGTCTGGAAGGTTTGCCCCAAGAGGTTCGACAGATTGCCTGGAAAGCCCAGATCCGGCTCTGTGGTCGATTCAAAAGGCTCATGGCCAGAGGCAAAAACCGACACACCGTGATTACGGCAACGGCGCGTGAACTTGCCGCCTTCATGTGGGCCATTGCCCGTACACCCCTTCCGGTACATGAGGCAGTAAATTGAGACCGTTAAAAACCTGAGGATCAAACCCGCTGGCGATATTACTGCTGCTCCGACGAGCTTTTTTGAGGAGCCCATTCTCACATCAGCAATATCGCCAGCTCCCTCGGTGGTAGATTGATATACAGTGGACAAAACAGGCAATTCATTTGCTTTAAAATCAGAAAAAGCTCTTTATTGCATACAAGAGGCAACGATCAAAAACCCCACGAAACCTTTCCAGGTCGGAGACAGAGACGCGATCACGTTCAGGAGAACCCTCGACGCTTCTATTCGAATAAGGCTTTTGCCGAACTTCAGTGTTTAGAGCGAGGCAGCTCCGCGATGAAGCCAAGTCATGCGGTAACCAACCCGCGTATATCAGAGTGATCAAACGTCGCCACAGGATCCCGTCTCTGTCTTTGCCCTGGGATACATACGTAACAACAAAACCTTATTATCAAGGCGAGGGACTCTTTTTCCTTGTTGACTTTGACAGCCATATCAGAAAGCCAGTATCTTGGCCGCCAGATCGCGCATTGTGCCAATGATAACATCTTCATTAAGGGTCTGAAGCTCGCGGTTCCGCATGACCAGTCTGCCACCAATCACCGAATGCAGGACATCGCCACCGCAGGCAGCGTAGACCAGGTGCGAAGGCACGTTGTAGAGAGGGGTGAGGTGCGGTTGATCGAGATCGATGACGATCATATCGGCCTTTTTGCCCGGCAAGAGTGAACCGATTTCCTTTTCTACTCCCAAAGCCGCGGCGCCTCCAAGGGTGGCGGCCTGCAAGGTCTTTTCTGCGCTCATGACGGTCGGATCCATGCTGTAGACCTTATGCACCTTCGCTACGCAGTTCATTTCGCCGAACATATCAGTATTGTTGTTGCTCGCACTGCCATCGGTGCCAAGTGAGAGGGTAACGCCCCTGTCGAGCATTCGGACCGCCGGGGCGATTCCCGAGGCCAGTTTCATATTGGATTCGAGGCAGTGACTTACCTTGACTCCGCGATCCGCAAGAATACCGATTTCCTCCTCATCGAGAACGACACAGTGGGCCGCCAGGGTGTTCGGTTTGAGAAGCCCGAGATTGTCAAGATGCCTGGTCGGCGTAGTATCGTAGCGTTCACGACAGGTGGCGACTTCTGCGGCATTTTCCGAGAGATGGATGTGGTAGAGGGACTGCTCGGTGTCTGCTATCTCGCCCAGGCGTCTCAGAAGCTCCGGCGAGCAGGTGTAGACGCTGTGTGGCGTAACGGTAACCGAGATCAGCGGGTGGTTCCTGTACTGGGAAAACATTTCATCGATATAGTTGAAACCGCTTTCGAGCTGACCGTAGCAAGGCGAAGGGAAGTCATAGAGCACCTCGCCGATCCAGGCCCGCATGCCCGATTCTGCCGTGGCACGGGCCACATCCTTGGCGAACAGGTACATGTCGCAGAAACTGGTGGTGCCGGACTTGATCATCTCGGCCAGCGACAGCAGGGTCGATTGATAGACCATCTCCGAGGTCAACCTGCTCTCGACGGGGAAAATATGTTTTTCCAGCCAGGTCATAAGCGGTAGATCATCGGCGATTCCTCGGAAACAGGTCATGGCGGCATGGGTGTGGGTATTAACCAAGCCGGGCATGATCAGGCCATGTTCGCTATGGAGAACAGTCGCGTCCGGGTAGGATTTGCGGAGGGTGTCAATTGGGCCGATTTCGGCGATGAGATCACCGGAAATCGCCACACCGTGGTTTTCGAGAAGTCCCGATTGCTGCGAACCAGGGAGAAGATAGCGTCCGGTGAGGAGGAGATCGGCGTGTGACATCGGGTTTTTTGGGGGGAAGTTATTCGGTGGATATATCTTTGTCGGTGATAACTGCCGTGATGAGATCGGCAATCTGCGGTCCGATCCGGCCGGCGGTCTCGATGATATCTTCGAGGGTGATCGGTTGGAAGTCATCAGGGTTGTTGATATTCGATATGGCGGAGAGTCCCAGTACCTCCATCCCGGCGTGTCGGGCCACAATGACCTCGGGGATCGAGGACATGCCGACAGCATCGGCCCCGCAGTCCCGCAGCCACCGTGTTTCGGCCGGGGTCTCCAGGCTGGGCCCGGGGATGCAGGCATAGGTGCCGGTGACCACATTTTTGAGACCGCAATGACTGGCACAATTGAGGGCTGTCTTGATCAGCCGAGGGTGATAAGCCTGGGAGAGGTCGGGGAAGCGTGGCCCCCACGCATCGACGTTGGGGCCGCGCAGGGGATTTTCTCCCAGAAAATTGAGGTGATCACGGATGACCATGATGCTGCCGGGGAAAAAGAGCGGGTTGAGTCCGCCAGCGGCATTGGTCAGGATCAAGGTTCTGGCCCCAAGCAGGGAAAGGACCCTGATAGGGAAGGCCACTTCTTTGGTGGAGTAGCCCTCGTAAAAATGAAAGCGACCCTGGAGGACCGCAACGGTCTGACCTTCCAGGCAACCGATAATCAGATTCCCCTGATGGCTTTCGACGGTGGATTGAGGAAAATGCGGAATATCTCTGTAAGGGACGAGGTGTTCTACTTTGATCCGTTCGACGAAGTCACCAAGACCTGTCCCCAGCTGAATGACCGTCCTCGGGATACAAGTAAAGCTGTCTCGGCAGAACCTGAGGCATTCCTGAACGGCCTGCACGTGGTTTCTGTGGTCCATGATCAGCGGCTGAGTGCGTGTTGCTCAAGGAAATCCTGGATTTTCAGGCTGTCAGCCTGCATGAGCTCACAGCGCGATTCGCGATCAAGGATGCCGGCGAGGGATTCCGGGAAGGTCGGGGGACGGCCGATGGCCTTTTCCACTGCCTCGCCGAATTTCGCCGGATGGGCGGTGGCCAGACAAACCATGGGGACCCCGGCTCTCTGGTGCAATATGGCCGCTCTGACTCCGACCGCGGTGTGTGGGTCGAGGATATAGTCGAATTCATTGTAGAAGTCGGCTATAGTGGCGGCAACTTCTTGTTCCGAGACTGCGGCCGCTGTAAAATCACGACGGATCTGGTCGAGATGGCCCGACAGATCGATTCTGCCGGTGCGGGAGAATTCGGCCATGAGTTCCTTGACCTGTTCCGGCTCCTTATCCAGGAGATAGAAGAGATAGCGTTCGAAATTGGAGGCGGCCTGGATATCCATGGACGGACTTGATGTCTGTACGACCTCACCGAGGGAATAATCACCCTTGTTGACGAAACGTGTCAGAATGTCATTGGCGTTGGTGGCGAGAATCAACTGGCGGATAGAACCTTCAGGAAGCATCCTTTTGGCGATGTAACCAGCAAAAATATCACCGAAATTACCGGTCGGTACAGAGAAGGCCAGAGAGCCGTCCTTCTCGTGTTTGGCGATATGCAGGCAGCTGTAGACATAGTAGACAACCTGGGCCAGGACTCGGGCCCAATTGATCGAATTGATGGCCCCAAGACTCATTCGATTTTTGAATTCGATATCGTTGAATATCTTTTTGACGATGGCTTGGCCGTCATCAAAAGAACCGTGAATGGCGATGTTGAAGACATTGCCGTCCATGATTGAGGTCATCTGCTTTTCCTGGACCGGGCTCACCCGTTTATGGGGATGGAGGATGAAGATGCGTATCCTCTCCTTGCCCCGTACGCCATAGATGGCGGCGCTGCCGGTATCCCCGGAGGTTGCTCCGAGGATATTGAGGACCTCGCCGCTCTTATCGAGCAGATATTCAAAAAGGTTGCCGAGAAACTGTAGGGCGATATCTTTGAAGGCCAGGGTTGGACCGTGGAAGAGCTCCAAGATATGCAGATTGCCGCAGTGGATCAGAGGGGCCACCTCAACGTTGTCAAAGGTCGCGTAGGAGCGGTTGATAAGGGCCTTCAGGTCGCTTATGGGAATGTCGTCGATAAACCTGGACATGACCTCAAAGGCCAGTTCGGCATAGCTCAGATCTTTCCAGGAGTTGAGGGTTTGACTGTCGATGCGGGGAATTGTCCTCGGAAGAAGGAGCCCGCCGTCTTCGGCAAGACCCATCATAACTGCTTTTGTGAAGGGTATCGGCTGGATGCCCCCGCGGGTGCTCAAGTATTGCATGGCGTTCGTGTTATGACTCCGTTAGGGTGCGGAACGGCTGAAAAAAAAGGAAGCATTGCAATTTAAGGCAGGCTGCAGTGCTGCTCCAGATCGGAGATATCAACACGCTTTGCGTCGTGCCAGAGGCCTTCCAGATCATAGAATTTTCTCTGCTCGTGATAGAAAATATGCACTACAACGTCATCAAGATCCAGGAGGACCCACAGGCCTTCCTGCAATCCTTCTGCATGGGAGGTCTTGAGCCTTTTGGAGCGGATTCCGCCTTCAATGGCCTCGGCCAATCCCTGGACATGGCGGGTGGATCTGCCGTTCATAATGACGAAATAATCAGTAAAGGAGGCCAGACCCTGGACATCAAGGACCAACAGGTCCTCAGCTTTGGTGTCGAGGGCGATTGTGGCGCATAGCCTGGCGATTTCAAGGCCGCTTTTGTCGCGGAATTCGTTTTTGAGTTGTTTCATAATTATTTGTGCCCTTTTCTCCTTGGGCTGTCAATTTATTTTTTAGGGGTTTTCGGGGTTCGCGGCGGAAATTCAAAACTGATTTTACCATTTCCGGCGAGCAGGAGGTAGGCATCGAAGGGACGTTTCTTTTTAGAGATGAAGCCGCTGATCAACTCCGTTCTACCTTCTGCCAGTAACTGGCGGATATGAATGGGGCTGAGGACTTTGTCCAGGATGATCTTGCTGATCCTTAGTCCCTTACCCTCGTCACCGACCATAGCCGACTCCGACATGTAGGCGGCTGGCGTTTCGAAGACTCGTGTGCCGTCAAGGGGGGACGTACCAAGGGCTTCGCCCTGCTGGATCGCCTCAATATCGAGGCTGTCTGTCGAATCGGCAAAGAGGAAGTCGACCTTGTTGTTGACCAGCCGGATCGAGGCAGAAAACGGTTTGCCTTTTTTAGATCTGAAATCGCTGAAAGGCCCGAGGGTTTCCCCCTTGATAAGGAGGACGATTTCGGCCTCGGACATGACTCTGCCGCCGAGGATCTTTCGCAGGGACAATTTTTTGTCCTCGGAAATGTAGGCCGTCGGCGAGGTGTAAAAACGCATACCTTGTACTGGACTGAAGGGGGCCTCCTCGCGGATCTCGGTCGTGTCAAAATTCTTGACCTGAGAGATGATATGACTGGTTAGATTGCGGATTTCCTCCATGAATTTCTGCCTGGAAAACTCACCTCTGAGCATCTGATTGAGTTTGTGCTCCCATTCTCCGGTCATCTCCGGGGAGGCAAGGACATCGATCTTCATGGCCTCAAGCAGGGCCAGGAGTTCGAAGGCCTTGCCGGTCGGAGTAAGGTCTTTGCCTTCTCGGACTACATATTTTTCCTTGATCAGCTTTTCGATGATGGCCGCCCGGGTGGCCGGGGTTCCCAGACCACGTTCTTTCATGGCATCGGCCAGTTCGTCATCCTCAATCAGTTTGTCGGAGTTCTCCATGGCCGACAAGAGGGTCGCCTCGTTAAACCTCGGAGGTGGCGTCGTTTCCTGCTCTTCCTTGTCGATACGGGCACATTCTACCTTGGTTTTTGCAGGAATGGCACTCAGCACCGTATCTTTGCTGTCGTCATCGGCAAGGCCGTAGATGGCCTTCCAACCGGCATCAAGGAGGATTTTCCCTTCGACAAGAAAGGTCTCTTCGCTGACGACCGACAGGCGGCGAGTGTTGAGATAGACGGCAGGAGGGAAAAAGACGGCAAGAAAACGCTGCACCACCATCCGGTAGATCTTGAGCTCCACCTCGGAGAGTTTGCTGGAGAGGGTGGCGGTGGGAATTATGGCATGGTGATCGGATACCTTGCTGTTGTTAAAGATCCGCTTATCGAGCTGGATATAGCCTTCTGTGATGGCCTTTTCGGCGAATTGGCCATATTGCCAGCCTGTCTGGGTCTGAAAGGTCTTCTGCACGGTTGCCAGATAATCTTCAGGCAGGTGCCGGCTGTCGGTTCTCGGATAGGTCAGCACCTTGTGTCGTTCGTAGAGGGCCTGGGCAATTGACAGGGTATTCTGGGCCGATATCCCGAAGCGGGAGTTGGCCTCGCGCTGCAGGGATGTCAGGTCAAAGAGCTGGGGCGAACGCTGGCTGGTTTTTTTGCTCGTCTCTTCAATCTTTGCCGGTTTCCCGGTACAGCGGTCGATAATATTCAGGGCCTTCTCCGGCTCCCAGATCCTGTCAGCCCGTTCATAGCTGTCGTTCTCCTCTCTGGAAAATTGCGGGTCAATCCACTTTGCCTGATAACTCTGATCAGCAAAGGAAAATGTGGCAAGGAGGGTGCAGAAGGGCCGTGGGACGAAACCCAGGCGAACTCTCTCACGTTTCACGAGAAGTGAGAGGGTCGGGGTCTGGACCCGACCGCAGGGGGTGAGAAAAAATCCGCCTCGCCTGGAATTGAAGCCGGTAAGGGCTCGCGTGGCATTTATGCCTATAAGCCAATCCGATTCTGAGCGACAGAGAGCGGTGTCCTCCAGAGGCAGCATCTCTTTGTCGGACCGCAGGTTGGCCAGGCCTTTTTTAATGGCGTCGCTGGTCATGGACTGTAGCCACAACCTCTTAAATGTTTTCTGCTCGACAGAGCTGTTCCCGACAAAACTGATGATGTATTTAAATATCAGTTCGCCTTCGCGTCCGGCATCACAGGCATTGATGATCTCTTTAACATCCTTGCGCCGAATGAGTTTCTGCAGGGCGTTCAGCTGACCTTTGGTATCGGGGAGTTCTTTCAACGGGAAGGACTCCGGTAATATCGGCAGTTTATCAATATCCCATTTCTGATAACTGGGATCAATCTCTTCCGGATAGCAGATAGACACAAGATGGCCGATGGCGAAGGAGACGATATGTTTTTCGCCATCATAGTGGGTCCTGGTCTTCTCAAATTTACCTGGGAGGACCTTGACAATATCTGCGGCAACACTGGGTTTTTCTGCGATGATAAGAGTTTTTTCTGTCATTTTTCAAGGTATTGGAAAGAGACACAGGGTATTTGTGCTGTCTCAAGGAAGTATGCACGGTAGATGCTGCAGTTTTTATCGATTGCGGAGAGAAAAGAGCCATTTCCAGCTTGCTACGATTTTTTGCCTGGGTGTTGTGATCCTTTGATGGCAGCAGACCCGAGCTGAAAACAGTCAGGTGTTGTATAGGGCTGGGCCGTGTTTGTCAAATAGAATTTCAGAATATCGGCTCACTGTAAACCAAATTATACCGGCTAATACATTAATATAACTGCATATAAATAAGGATTTTGGTGGATGATCTACAGCGTGCCTGTGTCAGTCCGGCTGAACGGTGAATCTTGTCCAAGGGTAACAATCAAGCAAGATTGACGTGGAAAACGCACTATGACCAAAGAATCGCTCAGAATCTTGACCGGATCAGTGCTGAGACATCGCGGGTCAACTCCAGTACTTTCAGGGCTTGGGCCATGGATATCGAACCTGTCCCGCAACTCGGGGTAATGAGAGTATGATCGAAAATAACCTGTTGTGGAATTCCGAGCTTTTCAAGTTGGGCAGTCTGCTCCCACCACCTGGCAACCAGAGATGAGGCCGTTTCCGTAGCGATATATTCAGGCGTGGTGGGGATTATACCCGTGGCCAGGACGCCACCTTTTTCCAGAAACCTGCGTAGATGATCAGGGTAGAGAATCAGTTTGTCAAAATAGCTGTAGGCGTCGTAACTCAGGATGTCAAGACCTGAGTCAAAGAGCACCGACCATTCAGTATTGGCACAGACATGCACGCCGGTCAGGCCATTTTCGGCCCGGACCGCTGCAAAGACTTCAGAAAAGCAGGCGATAATTTCTTCGGCGGTGATGGTTATGAACGCCGAAGAGCCGAGCCCGGCAAGTGCCGGTTCGTCAAAAAACATCAGAGGCCGCCTACATATTTCTGCCATCTTTTTCGTTTGCCAGCGGGCCTTCAGGGCCAGAAGTTTGACGGCGGCATCCCTGAGTTGTTCATCATAAAACAGTGCTCTACCGGCCCGATCTGCAACTCCGGTACAGAAGGTGATGGGACCGGTAATCTGTCCTTTCAGTGCGACCAGCGCCCCTTTTTGTTTCCGGGCTGATTCAAGAAAAGAAAAAAATCCTTGGGCTACCGAGGGACTGAGAGCGAAGCGTGATTCGTCGATATTGGCGCCGCCCTCTGAGACCAGTAAATATTCTTCATAGAAGGCGAGAATTTCCTCCTCAAAGCCGATTTTTTCGCTGTCAATGAAAGTTTTACCATCCTTCTCGGTTACTCCCGGGAAGCCTGGGAGAAACTGGCGCATCATGCCTTCTTCAGGGTAGACGGGCAACTGTGGCCAGATCGGAATTTGTGGGGTGTGAGAAAAAATAAGTTCCGTTGCCTGGGAATGGTCGTCCATCGGTAAGCTTCCTATCAGTAAGGGAAGCGAGCGGGGGATAAAATCTGACATCCTGTTTTGCCTTGTAGGTTTTTGGTGGATAGTGAGTATGTTGTGGATTCAATTTGCTGCGCAAAGAATAATACTCAAAGCGGGTTTGTCACGAATTTTGTTTAGTTCTTCATTTCGCTAGTGTCCCAGGATGAGTGGATGAGAGTCCAGGATCTTGAAAAAAAATCAACGCAGTGAGGTCAGTCGTCAATATTTGAAGCCACCCCCTCTGCCAAAGGCATTCTACTTGCTCACTCGCCGATTCCCCTTACGTCTTGACAGCCTCTGAGTAATATGTTTAATTGCTCAGGTTAGTTGTTTGGTGCGGGTGTAGCTCAGTTGGTAGAGCACAAGCTTCCCAAGCTTGGGGTCGCGAGTTCGAGTCTCGTTGCCCGCTCCAGTCTGAGGTCGGAGCTGAGGTTTTCGGGGGCTCCATGGTTCATGGTTTTTTCGTACCGGTATACCTCCTGCTGGGTTTGCGCAGGCAGGCAATTGAAAGTGGGCTATGCCCGCTTTTTTTTATGTCTGTTCACCGGAGATGGGAGAGCTTTAGCTCTCTTTGAAAAAGAATCTTGGTGAGTCTTGCCGGAAGCTTAGCCGTTGTGTTTAAAAAAACGTAACTTTAAAACCGTAAACGGCATAAGAAACTGTCACGAAATGTTCAGAACTGTAATGGCAATTTCGTAACAACTTCTAAAAAGAAAAATATATGCAGGCTTACGAGATAAGTTGCATTGAAGGATTGATGGTTTTAGGGCGATGAGTGAATTTATTGTCGACAAGGTTGAAGAGTTTGCCGAGGCTCTATTGCCGCCAATGGGGCTGGAGTTGGTTGAAGTGCAATTTCGTAGAGAAGGTCATGGTTGGGTGCTTCGCCTCTATATCGACAGAGAAGAGGGTGGAATAAGCCTTGATCATTGCACTGAAGTGAGCCGTGAAGTGAACCGGTTTCTGGATGTGGAGAATCTCATTGATCATGCCTTCCACCTGGAAGTATCATCTCCTGGCCTCGAAAGATCGCTCCGATCCCTTGCTGATTTTCAACGATTCCAAGGCGAAAAGGCCAGGGTACGGTTGCGGGAAAGTCTGGATGGTCAAAAAATGTTCATCGGGACTATAGGTCAGGTTACAGAAGAAGCCATTTGCCTTGATATTGAGGATGGCGGTTCGGTGCAATTTCCCTTTGACCTGATCAGTAAGGCCAGACTGTCGCTTTGATGCTCTTGGTGAGCTCATTTGACATACTATATATAATAATACACACATTCTCCAAATGAAGAGATGTAATATTGATGAGGTAAGAGAATGCTATCGGAATTGAAACGCATAATCGACCAGATCAGCAGAGACCGCGGGATTGAGAAACGGTTGCTGATTGAAGCTATTGAAGAGGCGGTCCAGTCTGCTGCCCGGAAGAAGCTGGGGAGTCGGCGGGAAATCGAGGTTCGCTACAACGAAGAATTCGGCGAAGTCGAGGTCTATCAGTTCAGGAATGTCGTAGCAGAGGTCGAGGACGAGCAGACTGAAATCTCTCTGGACGATGCCCAAGTGCTGGATCCTGAGACCCAGTTGGGTGATGAACTGGGCGAGAAGTTGGAAAATATCACCGAGCTCGGCAGGATAGCAGCCCAATCGGCCAAGCAGGTCATTATTCATAAGATGAAGGATGCCGAGCGGGAGGTTATCTTTGATATGTTCAAAGATCGTCTTGGTGAGGTTGTCAGCGGTATCGTTCAGCGTTTTGATCGTGGTAATATGATCATTAATCTAGGGAGAACGGATGCGATCCTGCCCAAGGAGCATCAGATCCCGAAGCGCTCCTTTAAGCAGGGCGATCGTATCAGGGCCTATCTCATGGAGGTCCGTCAGACCGCCAGAGACTCCCAGTTGGTGTTGTCGAGGACAAGTGATGAGTTTCTCGCCAAATTGTTTCAGATGGAAGTGCCGGAAATATCCGAGGGGATTGTCAAGGTCATGGCCGTAAGCCGTGAGCCGGGATTTCGGGCCAAGATTGCCGTCAGTTCTTCAGAGAGTGATGTCGATCCGGTTGGCGCCTGTGTCGGGATGAAAGGTTCGAGGGTGCAGAACGTTGTTCAGGAGCTGCAAGGTGAGCGTATAGATATTGTGACCTGGAGCCCTGATCCTGCAAAATACGTTTACAACGCCTTAGCTCCCGCCCAGGTCAGTATGGTCATGGTCGATGAAGATGCCCATTCCCTTTTGGTTGTGGTTCCGAACGATCAGCTTTCACTGGCGATTGGCAGGCAGGGACAGAATGTTCGTCTGGCCTCGAAACTTCTGGGCTGGCGGATCGATGTGAAGAGTGAGCAACGCTACAATAATCTTGAAAATCCGGGTTATCGATCAATCCTGGCCATTGATGGTGTCGATGAGGCCCTGGCGGATCTCATTTTCGCCAAGGGAATTACCTCAGTCAATGCTCTGGCAAGAACCAGTATCGACGATCTTGCAGTCATCCGCTCGATTGATGAAGAATTTGCAGCATATCTGCTCAAGACTGCCCAGAAGATCAGCGGCGAAGTGGCTGACATATTTCCTAAGGCTATGGAAAAGAGTGAAGTCTTCCCTGAGAAAGTGCCCCCTGCAGAGAATGATCCGGGGCTGGTGCATGGAGAAGAAAAGAGCGATGCCGAGAATGGCGAGCCGGATCTGGAGTAAAAAGCCCCTGTGGCAGAACCGATCCGAAGCTGCAGCGCCTGTGGTGCGAAAAGGTCCAAACACGCGTTGTACCGATTCATATGGGGTGACGAGCGGCCGACTAGTGATCCTGACGGTCATGCCAGTGGCCGTGGGGCATATTGCTGCCGGGATGAAGCGTGTCTCTATAGATTTATGAACCAGAAGAAAAAATGGAAAAGAATATTTCGCCTTTAGGGAAATAGCCGATATAATGGCTCAGAAGAGGATAGTATCCGGTAACGGGTTGATGGCCTCTGAGTAAAGGACGCTGGAGCGAGAAGGATATACGGGAGCAGAGAATGAGCAGGGTGAGGGTTTATGAGCTGGCTAAAGAGGCTGGCATGAGCAGCAAGGTGTTGACCGACAAATTGCAGGAAAAGGGTTTTGATGTCAAAGGCCCGAGTTCCACTGTTGATGCCGATATTGCTGAAAAGATCCGGAGAACAGTTCTCAAACAGGCCAATACCGAGCTGGTTGAAAAGCGAATCTCTGTCGACAGGAGTCCCGAAATTATCAAACGCAAGACCACAGTTATTCGGCGCAGGTCCAAGGTCGAATCTGATGACTTGGCAGTCGAGCATCAGGAGGACTTTTCTGAGGAAGATCTGCATGCGAGCGATAGGGCTGATCATCCTGAACAGGAATCTTCCTTGCAGTCAACGCCTGATGAACAGCAGGTGGCCACATTGCCGGATGAAAAACAGGCCTCTGTGGAAATTTCTCGGGAAAAAATCGAGGCAACAACACCGTCCACAGCTCCGCAGTCGCTTGACTCCGATATTGTTTCTTCTGATGAATCCGGAGGAGAGAACGCTGTTGTTGACGATGGTGTGAGCCAGGAAGTTGTGCCGGAGCCTGCAAATGTCCGGGTGTTTGAAGCCAAACAGTTTTTTCCTGAGAGAGTGGTAAAAAAGGACAAAAAGGTCCTTCCCCGTAAAGGTTTTGCCAGGGTCGTGGGATCTATTGAGATGCCTGTGGAAGAAGAGGCACCTGCTCAGCGGTTCAAGAAAAAAGTGGCAGTGAAACCGGGAATTATTAGTAAGGCCGTCATTGAACAACCTGCGGTAGTTGCAGGTCTCGTCTCGGATGAAGCGTCTCGGGCCAAGAAAAAAACCAAGCGCGGACCTTCCTCTGTCGAAGAGGATGAAGACAAAGGTGTGCGGCAGGGTAAAGGTGCTGTCAAGAAAGGCAAGAAAGGGGTGAAGTTCACCCATTTCGGCAGTGAGTATCAGCCTCGCGGTTACGGTAAAAAAGGCAGAAGAGAAAAAGGTCGCGACAAGTCTCTTCCTCCGGCCCCTGAGATGAAGGCCAGCAAAAGACGGATCACGATCTTTGAGACAATCAGTGTTGGCGAGCTTGCCAGTCGCATGAAGATTAAAGCCAGTGAGGTCATTGCTAAGCTTATGTCGCTAGGGGTGATGGCCACCATGAATCAGGCGGTAGACGTCGAGACCGCCATGCTCATAGCCACGGATTTCGGATACGAAGTTGAGCAGGGAATTACCGAAGAAATAGGTATTCAGTTACTTGATGAAGCCGAGGTGGGCGGAGATCTCAAGCCACGTTCTCCTGTCGTTACTGTCATGGGGCATGTTGATCACGGCAAAACCTCGATTCTTGATGCCATTCGCAAGACAGATGTGGCTCTTGGTGAGGCCGGTGGTATCACCCAACATATAGGCGCCTATCATGTCCGTTCAAGTGCCGGTGACGTCACTTTCGTTGATACTCCCGGCCATGCGGCATTCACTGAAATGCGATCTCGTGGTGCCCAGATCACCGATCTGGTAATCCTTGTTGTCGCTGCTGATGACGGGGTTATGGATCAGACCCGTGAGGCTATTCATCATGCCCAAGCCGCCGGGGTTCCCATTTTGGTTGCAGTAAATAAGATAGATAAGCCCAACGCCGATATCGACCGAGTCAAAAGGGAACTGTCGGATCTGAATCTCGCCCCTGAAGAGTGGGGCGGTCAGACTGTTTTTTGTGAAACTTCGGCCAAACAGAATATTGGCATAGAGGCCCTCATGGAGAGTATTCAGCTTGTAGCAGAGATGCTTGAACTGAAGGCCGATGTCAACCGTAAGGCGAAAGGAAGAGTGGTTGAAGCCCAACTGGACAAAGGCCGCGGAGCAGTCGCAACAGTACTCGTTCAGGAAGGTACCCTGCGTCCTGGGGATCATTTTGTTGTAGGCCAATTTAGTGGCAAGGTCCGGGCTATGCTCGATGATAAAGGAAGGCAAGTTAAACAGGCCGGGCCTTCTATACCTGTTGAGGTCCAGGGTCTGTCCGGAGTGCCTTCGGCTGGTGATGAGTTTATCGTGGTCACCGACGAAAAAATGGCCAAGAGCGTCAGTAATGCCAGGGCTCTGAGGGCGAGAGAGATGGAGCTTGGTGCTAACACCAAAATCTCACTCGACAGACTTTTCGAGAAAATGAACGAAGGTGTGGTGCAGGAACTCCGGGTAGTCCTCAGAGCTGATGTTCAGGGTACACTTGAGGCATTTGCCAAGGCAGCCGAAGAGCTCTCCACTAAAGAGATCAAGGTTAGGGCACTGCATGAAGGTACGGGGACAATTACTGAATCGGATATTCTTCTGGCTTCAGCCTCGGAGGCCATTATCATCGGCTTTAATGTCAGGCCGACTGTCAAGGTCAAAGAACTTGCCATCAAAGAGAATGTCGACGTACGTTCCTATGACGTCATCTACCACGCCCTTGATGATATCCGTAAGGCGATGGTCGGAATGCTTGAGCCGACATTTAAGGAAAATGTCATCGGCAGTGCCGAGGTCCGCGAGACCTTCCATGTGCCGAAAATCGGAACTATCGCCGGTTGTTCTGTAACGGATGGTAAGATCCAGCGAAATGCCGGGGTCCGGGTCCTGCGCGAAGGCGTTGTGCTCTTTACCGGAAAGATAAGTTCTCTGCGTCGGTTCAAGGACGATGTCAAGGAAGTCCTCACCGGCTATGAATGTGGGATTGGGGTCGAGAATTTCAATGATCTAAAGATCGGTGATAACCTCGAGGCTTTTGTCATGCTCGAAGTAGAAGCCACTCTTGGTTAACAATGGTGCATTGTGAGTAGTTTTGACCCAAAAAAAACCCTGGATTCGATTGGCCTTGGCAAGACAGAGCAGAAACGTTCTGTGCGCGTATCCGATGTTATCCGCAAGGAGCTGGCGATCCTGCTTTTAACCAAGGTTCGTGATCAAAAGCTGGCTACTGTCAATATCACCCGCGTTGAGGTCGCTGACGACCTGAAATATGCACGGGTATTTTTTACAGTTCTTGGTGATCACAAAGCTATAAAGGCTGCCGAGGCAGCATTTGATCGGGCCAAAGGCTTTATGCGCAGCCATCTGGCCAAGACCTTGAACATGAGGTATACGCCAAGCCTGCAGTTCAGGTTCGACGAGATTGCCGAAAAGGTCGAACATATCGAGAATATTTTTCAGGAAATCGCAAACGAGGGGAAAACTGGTGAGGAGAATTCCTGAGGCCATAACCAAAAGCATTTATGAAACGGATAGTTTCGTCTTGCTAACCCATGTTCATCCGGATGGAGATGCCCTTGGTTCTTTGCTTGGGCTGGCCGATATCCTCGATTGCATGGGTAAGAAGGTATTCTGTTTCCTCGAAGAACCGGTTTCCCAGCTTTACACCTTTCTGCCGGATTGCGACCGGATTCAGACAGATTTGGTTGCTTTGCATGCATTTATCCGTGCGGGCGGCGGCAAAGTCATCGCTATAGCCCTTGACTGCGGCGATGACAGCCGCTTGGGGAAATACAAGGAAGAACTGCTCGCCATTACCCCTTTTGTGGTGATAGATCACCATAAATCCCACAAGGATTATGGCGAGTATAGGTGGGTAGAACCTTCACGCTCCTCAACGGGTGAGATGGTTTATGAACTGGGCATGGCCCTCGGTGTGGAAATTTCCTATCAATCTGCCTACGATATTTACGTGGCGATATGTACCGACACAGGATCTTTCCGCTATGACTCGACGCATGCCCGAACCCTGCAGATTGCCGGTGAGTTGGTGGAGAGGGGTGTGCAGCCGGCGGAGATAGCTTGTCATATATACGATAATTTCAGTATCTCAAGGCTCAAACTTCTTGAACTTGTCCTGGCAACCATGAGACTTGATGCTGCTGACCAGATTGCCTGTATCCATGTTACCCAGGACATGCTTAAGCAGAGCGGTGCCGAGTTGCAGGATGTGGAAGGATTTATTGAGTATCCCCGTTCGTTGCGTACTGCCAAGATCGCGGTTTTCATCAAGGAAGGACAGAACGGCCAGATTTCCGTGAGCCTGCGCGCCAAAGGAGATTGTGATGTGGCCGAAATAGCCAAATCCTTCAATGGTGGCGGCCATCGCAATGCAGCTGGATTCCGTTTTAGCGACAAATCTGTTGAGCAGGTGCGTTCTGAGGTTATGGCCGTCCTGTGCAGGGATTTGGAAGGAAACGCCGGTGTTTGAAGATTTACCAACCGATGTTGCCCAGGTATCACCCGTTTCCCCTAAGACAGATTTTGAAGCGGGTGTTTTTTTGATCGATAAACCTGCTGGGCCAACTTCTTTTGCCATGGTACGCAGTCTCAGGCGGGTGCTTGGCATAAAAAAGGTGGGGCATGCAGGTACTCTCGATCCCTTTGCCTCGGGCCTTTTGATACTTTGTGTTGGGCGCAGTGCAACCAAGCTGATATCAGCTTTCATGCAGGGAGAAAAAGAGTATCTCGCTACCCTCTGTCTCGGAGTTGAAACGGAGACTCTCGATCCGGAAGGCTCTGTAACTAGACGTTGTCCTTTCGACAGAATTGAGGGAGTGAAAATTGAGCATTGTCTCGAAGGATTTCGTGGTTCCCAACAGCAGGTTCCGCCGGTCTATTCAGCCCTGAAGCACAAAGGACGACCACTGTACTACTACGCTCGCAAAGGCATCAATATTATTAAGGATCCGAGAGAAGTATTCATCCGAACGCTTGAGCGGACAGATGGTGTACAGGATATTTGCGGTAATGAGGCCCTTCTGCATTTGAGAGTGGTGTGCAGTAAAGGAACGTATATCCGAACTCTGGCTGCTGATATCGGCCGTAAACTCGGCTGTGGAGCATATCTCAAAGAGTTGCGCAGGACACGAAGTGGTTGTTTCTCAGTAACTCAAAGCCTCTCCGGTGAGATATTTTCCTCTCACGACGCTCGCGATCAAGTATTGAACTCGGCCTTATCTGTTGAAGAGGCGTGTAATCTGTTGCAATAATCCGACGAATTCGATAGTGTAGTAGGCGTAGTACTGGCATGGAGTATGACCGTATTCCCGGGGGACGCCACCTTGCTTTGGGGACGGAGTAATTCATGGCACTTTGTTTATGGGCATCTAATCTAGATGTGAGTCATGTTCATGATGAGAAAATAATAATATGATAACGAATTTATAATAGAGTTAGCATACAGATTCAGGAGGATCGTTGTGGCCCAATCAGCAGTGAAAAAAAACGAGATTATCGAAAAATTCAAAATCCATCCGTCAGATACGGGTTCTTCAGCAGTTCAGATTGCTTTGCTGACAGATCGTATTCAGTATCTGACCGAGCATTTTAAAACCCATGCCAAGGATCATCATTCACGTCAGGGACTTCTCAAACTTGTTGGCCAGCGCCGCAGTCTGCTTGACTATCTGAAAAAAACGGATCTCCAGCAGTACAGGTCGCTGATTCAGGAACTCGGTCTGCGGAAGTAGTTTATAACCCTGGTGTAGAGTATCGTGTGGATACGTACGTCAGTGCCATGTAGTTGCCTCAGCCTGTTCCGGAGGATCGGAATAGGCTGAGGTTTTTGTTGTTTGAGGCAATCCGATTAAAAAAGAGCATACGGGGCTGGTGGATAATCCAGTCAGGATAATGGCGCTGGGCATTTCCCTGATGCTGCACATCTGGAGAAAACATGTTTACAAAAGTTGAAGCTGAGATTGGTGGAAAAATCATTTCCGTTGAGACCGGCAAGTTGGCAAAGCAGGCATCAGGTTCTGTTGTCGTACAGTGTGGTGGGACCATGGTTCTCGTCACGGTGGTTGGTTCCCTGGAGAACAGGCCCGATGCCGGATTCCTGCCATTGACCATTGAATATCAAGAAAAACTCGCAGCGGTTGGCCGGATTCCGGGCAATTATTTTCGTCGAGAGATCGGCAGGCCCAGCGATCATGAGGTCCTTACCTGCCGGATTATTGACCGTCCGATGCGACCGCTGTTTCCTAGTGGCTATTGTGCCGAGACCCAAGTCATCGCCACAGTCCTCTCGGCCGATCAGCAGAATAATCCCGATGTCCTGGCCCTGACAGGTGCCTCATGTGCCCTGTCGATCTCTGATATTCCTTTTAACGGTCCGGTTGCCGGTGGTCGGGTTGCCTGTGTTGATGGACAGTTTATCCTGAATCCAACCGCAAAGGAGCTCATCGATTCCACAATGGACTTGATGGTTGCCTGTACCCGCAAGGCTGTGGTCATGGTCGAGGGACGGACCGATGAATTGAGTGAAGACACGGTCCTGTCCGCTATCTTTTATGCCTTCGAGCAGTTGCAGCCACTTATTGACCTGCAGGAGAATCTGCAGAAAACCAATGGCAAGCCCAAGCGAAAAGTAGAACCGGTGGTTATCGATGAGGCCCTCTTGGCCAGGGTTCGCGAGATTGCTGCAACCGGTATGGCAAAGGTGGTTTCAACTGCGGACAAAATGGAGAGGGGCAATCTCTCTACCGAACTCAAGGCCTCGGTCATCTCGGCACTTGACGAGACGGGCGAGCGGGCCAAGGAGATCGGTGAGCTACTTTCCTCGTTCAAGAAATCCTTCATGCGCGCAAATATCGTTAATCAGGAGATCCGCATCGATGGTCGAAAGTTTGACCAGGTCCGACCTATCAGCTGCGAGGTTGCCTATCTGCCGATGGCCCATGGTTCCTCCCTGTTCACTCGTGGTGAGACCCAGGCTCTGGTGAGTGCCACTCTAGGCAGCGAACGTGATCAGCAGAGGGTTGAAACCTTGTCCGGTGAACAAAACAACCGATTCATGTTGCACTATAATTTTCCTCCCTACTGTGTAGGTGAAGCCAGAATGCTGCGTGGACCTTCCCGCAGGGATATCGGTCACGGCAATCTGGCTATGCGCGGGCTCGCAGCAGTTCTGCCTTCTGCTGAGGATTTCCCCTATTCAATCCGGGTTGTATCGGAGGTTCTGGAATCCAATGGCTCTTCCTCCATGGCGACAGTCTGTGGCGGCAGTATGGCCTTGATGGATGCCGGCGTACCGATCAAGTGCCCGGTCTCCGGTATTGCCATGGGCCTGATCAAAGAGGGAGACAAGGTTGTTATCCTCTCTGATATCCTTGGTGATGAGGATCATCTTGGTGATATGGATTTCAAGGTAGTTGGTACCCAGCATGGCGTTACTTCTCTACAGATGGATATCAAGATCGACGGAGTGGACAGGAACATCATGGCAGCAGCCCTGGCCCAGGCCAAGGCTGGCCGAATTCATATCCTCGGCGAGATGGAAAAGGGTATATCCCAGTCAAGAGATGAAGTTGCTGAGCACGCACCGAAATATTTCGTCCATAAAATAAATCCCGACAAGATCCGTGATATCATTGGACCAGGGGGCAAGATCATCAAAGAGCTCTCTGCCCAGTATGATGCCAAAATCGAGGTCGATGACACCGGCTTGGTGAAGATGTTCACCGTCAATGGCACTCTGGCACAGGCCCTTATTCAACGGGTCAAGGAAATTACGGCCGAGGTGGAAATCGGTGCAGTCTACAAAGGCGTGGTCAAAACGATCAAGGATTTTGGTGCATTTGTTGAAATTCTGCCGGGGACTGACGGACTGATCCATATCTCGGAACTCGATATCAAAAGGGTTGCAAAGGTCACTGACGTTGTCAATGAAGGTGACGAGATAGAGGTCAAAGTCCTCGATGTGGATAATAGAGGGAGAATCCGTCTGAGCCGTAAGGCTTTGATGGAATAAAGTTCTGTTGATATATTGAGCTTTTCCTTTAAACGCCGTCTCCCTTGAGTCGGCGTTTTTTTATGCGTTTTATGAAAGCAACAGGATTCGTGATGGTTCTCAAAAGAGAGTGAGGCGAAAATGAATGAGAGAGAAGTTCAGTTCTGTTGGCTGAATCCCGAAGAATCAGCCGATCTGCAATTGCCTTGCTATCAATCCCCCGGCGCCGCAGGGATGGATGTCCAGGCCGCAGTTGTCAGTGAAGTTTGTCTGGAGCCGGGGCAGATATCCCTCCTGGCCACGGGTTTTGCAATAGCCATTCCGCATGGCTACGAGATCCAGGTTAGACCACGGAGCGGGCTTGCCTCAAAACACGGCATAACCCTTGTTAACAGTCCAGGGACCATAGACAGTGATTATCGTGGTGAGGTGAAGATTGCTCTTATCAACCTGGGAGGGCAGCCGTATACCGTGCAGCGTGGAGACCGTATCGCCCAGTTGATCCTGGCCCCGGTGCTGCGGGCCCGTCTGCAGGTTGTCTCTGGACTGGGTGCAACGGCCAGGGCGGCAGGTGGCTTTGGCCATACCGGGGTGTGATATGTATTTTTCGGTGCTTGGTAGCGGTAGCAAAGGAAATTGTGTGTATATAGAGTGTGGCAGGACAGCCATTCTCATTGATGGAGGATTTTCCGGCAAGGAGATCTCCAGTAGATTGCAGAGTATCGGCAAGGATGTTTCCCAGCTTGATGCCATCTGTATAACCCATGAACACAATGATCACATTGCCGGGGTCGGAGTACTTTCAAGGCGCAGCAACCTGCCTGTTTATGCTAATCCGGGGACTTTTTTAAGCGGTGAATGCAGGTTGGGTAAACTGGCAAAGCGGCAGGAATTCAACACGGGTGACCAATTTGCCATCAAGGATCTGTTGATCAGATCGTTTCGCATCTCCCACGATACCGCAGATCCCGTCGGATATGTGATCAGCAGTGATCGGCTGAGTCTTGGCTATTGTACCGATACCGGCAAAGTGACCCATCTCATGCAGCAGCGTCTTGCCGGTTGCGCCGGCCTTATCCTCGAATTCAATCATAACCTGCAGATGCTGAAAAATGGCCCTTATCCTCCGGCCCTGCAACAGCGTGTCCGCTCAAGCCAGGGGCATCTCGCAAATGAAGATGCTGCCGAATTTCTGAAAGATATCCTGCATCCAGGGCTCAGGCTGACGGTCCTTGCCCATCTCAGCGAGACCAACAACAACCCGCAACTCGCAATGGCTGCAGCCCGCGAAATTCTGACCAGAGAGAGGCAAACGCAGTTAGTCCTAGCCCATCAGAACATACCAACTCAGGTTTTCAGCCTCGACTGACCGCTCATCAAGCGCCTGCACGGGGTTTTCTCGATATTTCAGAACTATCACCACAGGTGTTTTCTGCCTGAGTAACCGATTTAACGTTTCGGCGGTCATGGACGATCACTGAGCCTGGTAAATATTTGGCCATTTTTTCAAAAGATCAACGATATTATTTCCCACAGATTGTATTAGCCGGTCGGTATCGGTGATGTCATTGAGATCCGCCTGCGCTGCCTCAAGAGAGAGGATACCTATAATAACCGCAGTTTTGACATCGGTGGAGCGGACATCTTCAGTGGGATGATCAGGCGTATCGCAGGTTCCCTATGAAAACCTGCTACTTGCAAGGCATGTGCAGGCTGGCTAATAACTGGGAATGGCCCATATTTTTTACCCTTTGGGCAACACTATCCGTTCTTCTTTGACCCGTTTGGGGTTCTTCCGATAGAGAAGCAAGGTTTTACCGATAAGTTGCACGAGGTTGCTGCGGGTGGCCTCGGAAAGAGCCTGACCCGTCTCATTCTTCTCAAGGTCGTTGTTGTTCCCGATTTTTACCTTTATCAGTTCATGATGAAGGAGTTCAATCTCTGTTGCCGCAATCAGTCCTTCGGTGATACCTTCTTTACCGATCTGGATGACCGGTGAAAGATGATGGCTCAGTCCTTTGAGGAATTTCTTTTGCTTTCCGCTGAGGAGGGGAAGGGTATGTTCGTTTTTTTCAATCATAGTGTTATCTTGAGTTGAGGGGAGTATTGGAGAATATAATATGCCGTTGTGGCAAGGATTTCTTAACTGATCAGATTGTTCAATATCTTGTAGCCGCCAACCCAGGTCCCAAGGGCTGAGCCAAGTGTCGTGAGCAGAAAAACCAGAATGACCCTCAGGAGTTTGTTGCTCCACCAACCCCTGACTGTTGTCATATCCGATCCGGCGGTTTCAAATTCTCTGACTGCCGGTGGTCGTTTCATAACCTGAATAAAGGCAGTCACATAGCCAGCTCCGATAAGAGGGTTGAGGCTGGTGAATGGCGCGGCTGTGAAGGCGCCGAGAGTTGTGTAGGGATGAGCCAGGGCCAGCATGGCTCCACAGGCTGCCGGAATACCATGAGCGAGTGCCCAGAAAAGAAAATTGGTCCCGGCAACGGATACACCTTTTTGCAGACCGATGGCCATGAGAGATCCGACAATGAGCAAGGGGAGTATCCAGCTGGCGGCCTTCCAGATTCTGGAAACCGGTGGAATGGTGTTCAGCTCGGTAATCTTAACGCTGTTGTCGGTGGCAAATGTCCTGATAATACCTTCAACATGACCCGCACCGACGACGGCCACAAGCCGCTTTCCGGGTGATGCCTTGATTCTCTCGGCAAGAAAAATATCCCGCTCATCAATCAGGACCCGCTTGAGATCGGGGAAGGACTCGCCCAATTCTTCCATTAGTTTGCTCAAGACATCCTTTCTCTTTAACTCAGTCAGCTTTTCTTCGCTGATTTCGGTATCATCAAAGACACTGGCGAGGAGTGAGGTCAGGAGGTAGCTCTTCTTCCACAAGGAGGTCGATTTCCAGGCCCGGCGCAGGGTAATTCGGACATTTCGATCACAAAGGGATATGGGGATCTGCTTTATCTTGGCAACATTGGCCGCTACCAGCAGTTCCGCCCCTGGAGTTACGCCAAGTTTGACGCCGAGTTTTTTCTGATATGAAGCCATAAGCAGATTGATCAGCAGCGTGGAGAGCTGTTTCTTCCGTATCACTTCCTTGAGATCCAAAGATTGCCATCGTTCTTTTTTGGTCAGGGTTTGATAACGCTGGTCGTCAAGTTCAAGACATACGCAGTCCGGCTCTTCTTGCTCGATGACTAGGCGAACAAGTTCTACCGATTCCTGGGAGATATGTGCTGTGCCGATGAGGATGACGGTACGGTCGCTATGAGAGAGGGTATGGACGTCAGGGCCATATACACCTGCAGGGAAAAGCGGAGTGGTCATAGTAAATTATCAGTAACGCTGTGTTATTGAATCTTCTTTTACCCAGTGTACTTCACATTCACCATGAGAGTTGTGCGGGGAAAACAGAAATTCCGATAAGGGAGAAAAGAACTTCAATAAAGAATATGCCCAATAAATAGAGGCGTAATTAAGGTATTCAAGGTTGCGAGAAATGGCTTAGAACAAAAGGGGAAACGGTGGGAATTTCTCAGGCATTTTTCAATTTCAATTGGCTGCCTGGTTGAATGAGATCGGTTTTCATGTTGTTCCATTGTTTGATCAACACCAAAGAGGTCTTGAATTTTTTGGAAATGGTCCAGAGCGTGTCGCCATCCTGTACTTTATACACTTTAAAGTTTTTGTCGTTTGAAGCAACAGTATTGCGGAGCTTTTTTTTCTCAGCAACAAGAGCTGTATTGGCTTTGGCAGTGGAGGGACGGGATGCGTCGCTTGCGATAGATCTTTTTTTCTGTACGGTCAGAGCGGGGATGGTCTTTATGCGAGTTGACTGTGCAAGGGATGCACCAGAGGGCTTCTTTTTAGAAGCAGCCAGTATCCGGGGTGTCTTCCTGACGTCCACGCGGGGTGATGTGGTGAGAGCCGGATCAACGGTTTCTTCTGCCGAGGCCACGAGGGTTTCTGAAACCGTCATTATAGCCTTGTTGTCTGGATAGAGGGCAAGCTGCTGTCCCACGCGGATCTTGTGCGCACTCCCCAGATTGTTCCAGGCTACGACCATTTCAGGTGAGACATTGTATTTTTTGGCAATCTGCGAGATATTTTCACCGGTTTTGATACGGTGCAGGACGAGATTACTTTTGTTGCCAATCTCGGCCATTCTACTGCCTTCAGGCAGCAGCTGATAACTTACGCTGTTATAGGGAATTCGCAGATATTGACCTCGAGCTAGACGTTGATTGCGAAGATTATTAACCTTGAGGAGGGTGGTTTTGTTGATGCCATACATTCTGCAAACGGTTGCAAGGGATTCTCCGCGTTTTATCCTGTGGGATTTGTACCCTGTGGAGACTACACTGTGTAGGCGGGAGATATTTTTGCTGGCAATTTCTTGTGAGGCTACAGGAATTTTTGCCTCATAGTTTGGCTGGTTGGGTGGAGTTTTGCCCTCACGAAGTTCCTGGTTGAGAAATTTTATCTCTTTAACAGAGGCGTTACTGACCAGTGCCAGGGCATCTAGACTCATTCCCGGTGGGACCTTCAAGGTTGCATATTCAAGGGGCCGCAGGAGCTCAGTGTTGGTGAAACCATATTTTTCGGGATTTTTAGCAAGAATGATGGCTGCTATGAGTTTTGGCACGTAGCGTTTTGTCTCGAGAGCCAGATAGTCCTCCCGTGCCAGTGCCCAGAAATTTGAGACATTATATTTTTCCAGGCCTTTACGGATTTTCCCAGGGCCGGCGTTGTAGGCAGCTACTGCCAGATGCCAGTCACCGAATTCGGCATACAGTTCGGATAAGAAGGCGACTGCGGCCTTAGTGGATTTTTCAGCATCCCGCCGCTCATCGACATATTTGTTTATATCAAGATCATGCTCTCTACCGGTGGCGTCCATGAACTGCCAGAGGCCTACTGCATTGGCCGATGAACAGGCACGCTGGTTATAACCGCTCTCAATCATCGAAAGATATACAAGTCCTTCAGGAAGGCCGGCATTTTTCAGCTCCTTTTTCATGAGGGGCAGGTAGATGGCAGAACGGGATAACCAGTTGGTGAAAATACCACGTTGTTTGGTCTGAAACAGGTTGAGGTACATCTGTACTTGATTATTGAGAACCACCGGAAAGGTAAGAGTGGCGTTCTCAAGATCCCTTTTTGTAACTGGTGAGGTGTCACCATCCCACATGCCTGTCTGGCTCAGGGCCGCGAGTTCCTGGTCAAGGCTTCCCTGGGGTTCAGCGCTTTCGAGGCTCAGATCGGGATCTTCTGTAGATTGAGAATCGACGATTTCAGCTGGGTTGCTGGCGTCACTGATTTGACCGTAGCGGGTTTCCCCGGCACAACCAGTAAGGGAAAGAAGAGCCAGAAGTGCAAGTAACAGGTGAAGATGTCTGAGGTGTTTGTAGAACATGAGCATTTCCGTGTGTCTACAGCTTTTGCGAAGGGGGATATGAAGGCACTTCTCCCGTCCAAAAGCTTATTGAGATATCTTAAGTAACCATGTACATTACACATCTGCGGTGCGCGTTACAAAAAAGTTACAGTAGTTAAAACCGATGCGTTCAAGAATTGCAAGAAATTATGACCTTGGGAGCTTTTTGTTGGCGCCTTTAGTCCTGTTTTTAAGCGCCACCAGGGGCCTTATCCTGAGAATCTGCTATGTTAAAAAAACTCATCTATCTCTTCCTCTCGCTGTGTGTCAGTGGTGGATTGATTGTCGCTGTCTCATTCTACTATCTGGTAGTTTTGCATCCAGGAGAGGAGATACAGCTTGAAAATATTAAGAAAATTCTGAGCAAGGAAAGCTACGTCTATTACAGTGACGGGGTGACTAAACTCGGAGTCTTTTTCGACAGTGCCCACCGTCAGTATGTCAACTTTGAGCAGATTCCTCAGGCCTTTGTGTATGCCCTGGTGGCCGCGGAAGATAATCGTTTTTTTTCGCATGTAGGCTTCGATATCGTGGGTATAATCCGGGCCGGTGTGAAAAATCTTCAGGCAGGCAAGGTCGTTCAGGGGGGGAGCAGTCTTACCCAGCAGACTGCCAAAAATCTCTTCAAGAGGGAAGATCGCTCGGTGCAGTCAAAGCTTAAGGAGTTGTTGTTTGCCCTCCGTCTTGAGTATCACTATCCGAAGGAAAAGATTTTCGAATTCTATGCCAACCAGTTTTTTGTAAGCGGTAATGGCCATGGCCTGGGAGTTGCCGCCCGTTATTATTTTGACAAGAAGCCTGAAGAATTGACCCTCGTTGAGTGTGCTTTTGTCGCCGGAAGCGTTAAAAGGCCGAACTTCTATAACCCCTTTATCAAAAAAACCGACGAAGCAGCGACCGAGGCCAGACGTCAAGCCGAGATCAGAAAGAAATATGTTCTCGACAAGATGTTCGAAATTGGCCTGATCAATGAACCCACCTATAAAAAAGCCAGAGATGGCGAGATTGGCTTCAAGCAGGGCAAGGTTGGCTATTCTCTTGATTACGCCATGGAGATGGTCAAGGATGCCGTATCCTCATCGGAGATCCAGGGTGCTTTAGCGGTGCACGGCATCGACAATGTCGCTACCTCCGGGGTCAGGGTAATCACCACAATCGATAAGAATATGCAGGATGAAACCCTGTATGCCCTGCGCCGTGAATTATCCCGACTTGATATCCGTCTGAGCGGTTTTGAGCAAGCCGAGATCCAAACCAGACTGAAGAACCTTGAATATCCCGGAGATGGGATTCTGAAAAAGCAGGCCTTTCTTTTTGGGCGAGTCGACAAGATCACCGGCAAGGCGGCCAAACTCGCCATTGAGGTTAGCCTCGATAACCGTGTTGGCAGTGGAATCATCGACCAGAAGGGTATTGGTCGGGTAGTCGAAGCTCGGGTCAAGTGGGCTCAGGATCTTTGGTCTGAGCCGACAGCCAGGGATGAGGACCGCCTCCTTGGCCAATTGAAGATCGGTGACAGGGTTTGGGTCAGTGTACGGGATCTGCAGGCCGATGGGAAAGCTGTCCTTGATCTGGAAAAATTCCCCGATATCCAGGGAGGTGCCCTGGTTCTCAAAGACGGTGCTATAAGGGCAATGGCAGGTGGGGTGGAGAATCGATTTTTCAATCGGGCGGTCTATGCTAAACGAACCATGGGTTCGGCGTTCAAACCCTTTGTCTATGCGGCTGCTCTGCAGTTGGGCTGGAACAGTGCAGATCTCTTGGTCAATAAGCGCGATGTCTTTCTTTTTCAGGGGACTCCCTACTTTCCAAGGCCTGACCATCTCAGTCCCTTTGAGACTGTGTCGATGAGTTGGGCTGGCGTGCACTCAGAGAATGTCGCTTCCGTCTGGCTTGCTGCTCATTTGTGTGACCATCTGAATCCAGTGCAGTTTAGAGAGGTTGCCGAAAATCTTGGTCTCACCCCCCTGAAGACTGGCAGTGATGAAGAACCCTCTACTAATTACCGGAACAGGGTCCGCGATAAATATGGCATTCAGATAAACGATACTACGCTCCGGGCGGCTGCCTTTAACGTTGCTGTCAGCAATATGGAGGCCGATTTTATCTTTGAAGATATGCTGGATGAATATAAGATTTTGAAAAAACTGCATTATGGCATTGGTTTTGACAGGATTCGCGAGAGGGTATATCAGGACTTTGCTTCGGGACAGGCTGGTTCCTTTGATAATGATCGAAAAGAGCTGAGCCTGCGACAGGGAATTCTCTCAGAATCCTTTCTCGCCCTGGCGGATATGCGCAGTAAGTTGCGACACTATGTCCTGGGGCTGGAAGACCCTCTCGGTTCTTTTGAACCGGATTCCTTCGGCGCTGAGGTCTCGTCTGTCGGGCTCTATTATGATCAGGCAACCCGTGACTATATCTTCGAGAGCACAGCTTCCGTCTCGGCAAATCTGCAGCGGGTCGATAAGGCGGAGTTGCAGAGTATCCTGGTTTCTCTCGAAGACAGCGAACGTCAGAAATTATTGGGCAGGATCAAACTGAACGGCCGTCTCTCCGTAGCTGCTTACGATATGATCGACAGGCAGACCGAGACTGAACTGCAGCGCCTGAAACAGTTGCCTCCTTACAGTTTTGAGGTGTTGTCTTCAGTCGACGATTTCCGGATTCTGGTTGGGCTCCAGTATCTCGTTGAATTCGCAAAGCAACTGGGGGTCAGCAGTACACTCGACCCGGTTCTGTCTTTCCCGCTTGGCGCCAATGTGGTGACCCTTCTGGAGGCGGTACGAATCTATGAAGGACTTGTTACGGGCAATGTCAGCACATATGGCTACGAGAATGAAGATGACAAGGATGTCCTGGCGGTTCTCGATCGCATCGAATCGGCAACGGGCGATGTGCTCTATCGCCCGCACCGAAAGGTTCGGTCGGTGGTAGATCCTAAGACACGGATGCAATTAGGTCATATTCTTGAAAATGTTGTAAAGTACGGTACCGGACGTCAGGCCGATAAGGATATCCGCCTGCCTGCAGGCAATGAACAGGCGAAGCCCGCTGTTTCCGGAAAGGGCACAGTGGTCCCGCTTCTCGGGAAAACCGGTACTGCCAATAGATACACGAATGCCTCCTTTTATGGGTATCTTCCCGGACTCGCTGAAAATGGCGGGGGAGTGGCCATAAAAGATGGCTATACGGTTGGTGTTTATGTCGGCTATGATGACAACAAGGTCATGCAGCGCAGCAGTACCCGCATCACCGGCGCAGCGGGGGCGTTACCAGCCTGGATTGATATAGTCAATATGCTGATTCAGGAGAAGGATTACGCCGGAAAATTGAACGCTGCCGATTTTTCTTTTGGCAGCGTTGCCCTCAAACGCGACAACCTCGGGCAGGCAAATTTCGCCGTTGAGGCTGAACAGGGTGGAGTCTTGAGCACACCTGCCCGAGAGGTGGCTGAAGGTGATAATCGATATCAACCCTCGATCATCACCTTCGGGCAACAGGCTGAAGGGGGAGAATTGGTGTTGGAGAGGAAGTTTCAGCCCTTCTGGAGGAGCGCGGTTGAACACCCGACAGGTTTATGACGCCTGCTGATGAATCCTCTGTTCCTCGGCAACAAAGAATTATTTTCGAGGTGCCTCTTTGCCTTGGCGCGAGAAGAGCGTCTATGGTAAAATTAGAACTGTCCTATCTTTATCCGTGTCGCCAGTTGCCCTGTATTCGAATCCGACGTTCAAAGGGCTGAGATAGTCGATCATTCACCTCCTTTTGTTGTAAACCGCAACAGAAGGGCAAACGGATTTCCCTCTAGAAAGACAATCACAATGAAAAGATCAGCGATGTATGCAGTGGCGGTCTGCTTTCTCTTGACCCTCAATGGTTGTTATCAGACACAGAAACAGCTGCCCCCCTCTGTTGAATCGGAAGAAGCGGGCCAGAAGAATCCGACTGTAGCCGGACCTTTTGGCGAGCAGATCCCCGAGCCTGCCAGAAAGACACCCTTTGAGCAGCCTCAATCTGCGGATACTGGTAGTAATCCTTTGCAATCAGAGATATCGGGGACTTTGAAACCTCCTGCTCTTGAAAATATTGATAAGCGTATTACTGAATATAATCGAAAACTTGCCAAATGGAATGAATTGGATAGCAAGTCCGGAACCCCCGGTGTCAGTGCAGAGCAGGCTGCCCAGATGGGGGGCTGCTATCAAGAATTGCAGAAAAATCTCAGTGGTTACAATACACTGCGGAATGCTATTGAGAGTGGTGATCACAGTGATGTCGCCGAGAACAGTGTGTACAGCGCCAAAATGCTGGAACTCCAGCAGGGCGATATCCTTTTTCTTGAGGGTGGTTGTGGGAGGCTGCTCAGTGGCTCAGCAAATACACAGGTGGACAGCGGTCAGCAGACAGTGACGCCCGGTGGCCAACCTCAGGAAGCGGAGATTGTCGCCCTTGCCGGCAAAAAAGACTACAAGGCTTTGGAACAGGCGTGGTCGCAGATTCCTGAAAGTCAGCAAAACCAGCTTTCTCTGAAGACCAAGATGCTGTATGCCGAAGCCCTGGTCTTTCTCCAAAAAGAAGAGCAGGCCGCGGAATTGTATCGTCGTATTATCGATGGTATGGCTGCATCGGGAGAACAGTCTACCG
>JAUYSF010000332.1 GCA_030696435.1 Desulfoprunum sp.
TGATCATCGATGCCGGCTCGGGTATTCGCCAGCTCGGGAATTCCATCATGCAGCATGACCTGCCGAGAGGCCCGATACGGGCCGATATCTTTTTATCCCACACCCATTGGGATCATATCATGGGCTTTCCTTTTTTCGTGCCGATCTATGTCCCCGGTACAAAAATGCGGGTCTACGGGCCTGTCACCTTTGAGGAAGACCCCCTCGACGATGTGGTAGGCGGCCAGATGAAATACCGCTATTTCCCGGTCAATATGGGGGAGCTTGCCTCGGAGATCGAATATGTCCGGATCAAGGAGGACCCCTGCATGGATCTGGGCCGTGGCCTGATTCTTTCGACCAAGCTGCTGAATCACCCCATCACTGCCCTGGGCTATCGTTTTCAGTATGCCGGCAAGTCGGTTTGTACCTGTTATGACACGGAACCATTCAGGAACCTGTTTATCACCGACCCTGGCCATCCCGATTATGATGAGTTGATGGCGGTCGAGGGCGAGGAGGTGGCGAATGAGCAGAATCTGGCGGTTGAGCAGTTTTTTGCCGGCGCAGATCTTCTTATCCACGATAGCCAGTATACCGAACAGGAATACGTGGCGGGGCGAAAAAACTGGGGCCATTCCCCTTGTGAATACGCCATCGCAGCCGCCAACCGGGTAGGGGTGAAGAGGCTGGCCCTCTTCCATCACGATCCTGATCGGACAGACAGTCAGATTGATGAGATGGCCAGGCTCTACTGTGAGCCGGGCCGCTTTGGTGATACCGAGGTGTTTTTTGCCCGGGAGGGCATGGAAATCCTGCTCTGAGGCCGCCGTATTTATGAAAAGGGGCGGTACTGGGGATACTTCCGCCTGATTCTCTCGATGCAGTCGGGATGGGCTTGAAACGGTAGAGAGGGTGGAGTGGGCCAATCGAGGGTGAGTTCTGCCGCGAACGGCAGGGTTGCGATGTTGCGGTTATAGGCCTCGACCGCCAGGCGCTCAAGATTGACCGTGTCGGCAATGTTATAGGCCAGCAGGGTTTCGAGGGCCTGCTCATCATGGCAGAGTTCGTATTCGTGCCACAGAAGAACGGCAAAGTAGCCATCCACCCCCTCTAAATATCCCCTGTCCATTCCCAGTTGTTTCTCGCAACCCTTGAGACCACCCCTGAAGCCGAGACGGCCGAGGATGTAGCGCAGGTCAATATGGGCCTGTCTGAGCCTGATCCTGAAGAACCGTTCAAGAAAAGGTACATCGAAACTCTTGCCGTTATAGCTCACCAGGACCTGATATTGTTGAATGAATTCCGGAAAATCTGCGAGATTTCTACCGTTGATAAAATGATAGATATCTGTGCCGTCGTAGACTGCTATGGTGGTGATCTCGGATTGGATTACCAGGCCGGTGGTCTCGATATCGATATAGGCTGTTTTCTGACGGAAATGGGGAAAGATGCGCCATTGCTCGGAGGCTGCCAATCGACTGGCAAAAAATGCCGGATCATCGGCGAGGGCCTTGAGGGAGGCCTGAAGGATTCCCGGTATCTCGGCAGGATAGCCCGTCCTCAGGGGGATCGGCGGAGGTTGCTGCCAGTCGTCCCAGGTTCGGACTCCAGCCTGCCACAAGTTACGTTCCGTCTTCACGCCCAACCCGGGGATATGGCAAAAAGTGTGCTCAAGCATGGAATCGGGCTGTTGTGGGTTCGTGGCCGGGAATCCCCGGCCACGGGGAGTGTTTCTGGCGGAAGCCTATCTCTGGAATCCGGTTGAGGCCGGCTTGCCGGATTGGACTATGCGCCTGACACGGGCGGGTCTTTCCTCCGTCAATCGGGTTGTTTTCGGGGCCTGCCGGTCTCGGCTGGTGGTGGTCCGTCCGGCTGATTCCTCCAGACGGCTGATCCGCATGGTGCGATCATTAATTCTGACCTTCTGCAGGATCTTGAAGATGTCGGTAGGCATGCCATTGGGCAGATCGACGGTACTGTAGTCGTCAAAGATCGAGATGCGACCGATGTTTGCGCTGCTGATGTCGGCCTCATTGGCGATGGCACCGACAATATTGCCGGGTTTGACCCCGTGGTTGAGTCCTATCTCGATACGGTATCTATCCATCGCCTCATCGGTCGGCAGCGTGGCAATCGTTCTGGCAGGTCTGCTTTTCACCTCTTTTTCGCGGCTATTTTTCCTGTCTGGGCGGACGGAGTCGGTCTTCTCAAACCTGGTCTTCTTGTCTATTGTTTCCGGAAGCAGCAGCGGGGAGTTGCCCTGAAGGAGACGGGCGAGAGCGGCGGCCATGTTGAGAGGATCAACCTCATGTTCCCGTTGATAGTCGCTGACCAGTTTTTGGAAAATGTCCGGACCTGCACTACTCAAGGCGGAGGTAATCTTCTCTTTGAATCGCTCGATCCGTTTGGCATTGACCTCTTTGGTCGAGGGTAGGGCCATAGGGGTGATTTTCTGGCGGGTCAGCCTTTCGATGGCCCCGAGCATCCGCTGTTCACGGGGGTGGACGAAGAGGATAGCCTCGCCGCTCCTGCCGGCCCGACCGGTACGGCCGATGCGGTGGATGTAGGCCTCGTTATCGAAGGGGATATCGAAATTGATGACATGGCTGATCCGCTCGACATCGAGTCCGCGGGCGGCCACGTCGGTTGCCACCAATATATCAATCTTGCCGTTCTTGAGCTGCTCAACCGTGCGCAGCCGGTTGCTCTGCTGGATATCTCCGCTCAGCGGGGCGCAGCTATAGCCCAGCTCGGTCAGGCTCTCGGCGAGTTCAACCGTCTGCAGTTTGGTCCTGACGAAGACCAGCATAGCGTTGAAGGATTCACTTTCCAGTAGACGACTGAGGGCCTCCAGCTTTTTGCCGAAACCGTTGAGCAGAAGATAGCGTTGATTGATGGTCTGGGCGGTAACCGTCTTTGTTTCGATGGTGATTTCGACCGGAGACGAGAGGTGTTTCTGGGCGATCCGTCGGATGCTCTGGGGCATGGTGGCAGAAAACAGAGCGATCTGTCGCTTGGTCGGAATTTGTTCAAGTATCCACTCGACATCATCGATAAAGCCCATCTTCAGCATTTCATCAGCCTCGTCGAGGACCAAGCTGTGGATGGTAGCCAGATTGAGGCTGCCACGGCGGATATGATCCATGACCCGGCCGGGAGTGCCGACGATCACCTGGGCACCGCGCTTGAGGGCATTGAGCTGCACGGTATAATCCTGACCACCGAAGATCGGCAGAGCCCGGAAGTTGGGTATATGCTGGCCGTACTGCTGAAAGGATTCAGCCACTTGGATGGCCAGTTCGCGGGTCGGAGCAAGGACCAGGACCTGCGGCGTTGTGGCCTTTCCCGGTCGCAGATGCATGAGCAGTGGTAAGGCGAAGGCCGCTGTCTTGCCGGTGCCGGTCTGGGCCTGGCCGACGACATCACGGCCTTCGAGCATCTGGGGGATCATGCGGACTTGGATGGGGGTGGGGCTTTCATAGCCCGCCTCTTCCAGTGCCCTGAGCAAAGGTTGGCTGAGGTTGAGATCGGAGAACGAGGGTATGGCGTGGTTTTCTGAAGACATAGTTTTTCCTGTAAAATGTGAACGGGATTCCCACGCAAGAGATGATCAACATGTCCTGCGGAGGTGGCGTGATAAGCGGGATGGTGAGAGGCAGAAAAAAGAAGGAGGTTCTCAGCAGTCTACACTGAAATCCTCCGAATCTGTCTGGTATCTCTACCGCTGATCCTGTGCGTGTCTATCCAGTTCTCCATAATTTACCCGAAAAATCTATGTTCTGGTCTGACACTCATTAATTGAACCACACTTTATATCAGGATTCGTTAAGTAGCGCAAGGAATTTATTTGAGGTGCTTCTCCTTTTCGGTTGAAAAGAGGCTGGGCTGGGCTGCCTTCGGAGATAAAAAGGGGAAAAACTGCAATTGTCAGGTGATGCAGATCAAGACATCGGCGAATTCACTGTCACTTGGGCGTTCCTCTGTTTACGAGGTCTGAAATCAAAATTCATAGCAAGATGAAAATGCCGGGAACAGCAAGAATTCGATACCGATAGCGATGGCGATTTCGATACCGATGAAGCCAACGCAAACGAACTAAATAGTTACATAAAATATACCATAATATCAGAGGAGCCCTGAATTTTCTGTCTGGGAATCTCCCGCAGTCTGTCCTCGATCATTTGCATAATGAAGAGCTCTCTGATAGACCATAAGAAATAAGGGTTGAACGGATGAGTGTAGCAAAATCCGACACCCCTCTCTTTTCCTTACCTTGTTAAGGTCAGTCGCGATGAAGAAAAAAAAGATCCTGGTAATTGACAATGACAGGGAATTTTTACAAGGCATGACCGAACTGCTTGAGGGCCATGGTCACACCACTGTTGCTGTCACAGATGTCCTGGCCAGTCTGGATGTGCTGGTCGAGTATACGCCCGAGATCATCTTTATAGATCTGTTGCTGCCAAGGATCGGCGGGGACGATTTCTGCCGTATACTGCGCAATATCGATTACCTACGAACCTGCTATATCGTTATTCTTTCCGGTATCGCGGCCGAACAGCAGTTCGATTTCCAGGTGCTCGGGGCTAACGCCTGTATTGCCAAGAGTCCGTTTAAGATCATGTCAGAGCACATACTCGAGGTCATCAGGGCCTCTGAGGGGCCATTGCCGCCCGGCAATATTGTCGAGGTAATGGGGCTGGACTCCTGTCACTTCCGGCAGGTGACGAAAGACCTCCTTTCCAAGAATAAGAGTCTCAAAACCATTCTCGAGAGCATGTCACAGGGGATTATCGAGATATATGGCCGACGGGTCGTGTATGCCAATTCCCGGGCCTTGTCTTTTCTTGCCCTGCCGTTTGAAAAAGTTCTTGGCGCCTATATAGCTGATATATTTCCTGATCATGTCTGGAATAAGATATCCTCCCTGCTGGAGGGGGATCGCCACGATGACATGACGGAGGAACACTATGTGCCGGTACGGATACATGAGAGACATATTCTGGTGCATCTGCTGCTGGTCATGGAGCAGAAAAACTGTCAGATCATGCTGTTGTCTGATGTTACTGAGATCAGGAAGATGGAGTCGGTTGTCGAGGCGACGAATCTCACAGATAAACTGGGCTATATTTTTTCCGGTATCCGCCACGAAATCGGTAATCCGGTCAATTCTATCAAGGTCGCCCTCAGCGTCCTTCAGAAAAACCTGGCAACGTATGATCGGGCAACTGTCGCGGAATTTCTGGATCGCTCTTTGATCGAGGTCGCCCGGATCGAATATCTGCTCAAGGCCCTGAAAAATTACAGCCTGTTTGAAAGCCCTGATATTCAACGGTTCCGGATCGACACATTTATGGAGAATTTTGTCCCTCTGGTCAGAGAAGATTTTGCCAAACGCAAGGTGGACCTCAAGGTTATGTGTGCCGACGATGCCAGGTGGATCCTGGCTGATCCCCGGGCCCTGCATCAGGTCCTGCTCAACCTGTTGACCAATGCCGCCGATGCCATCGATGGCCGGGAGGATGGCAGGATTATCATCAGTATCATGAAGTCGGATCGTTGGGTGGAGATAAAAGTCGATGATAATGGCCACGGCATAAGTGAAGCGGACCAGAAGAATCTCTTTCGGCCCTTTTTTACCTCCAAGAAGAACGGCACCGGGCTCGGCTTGGTCATTGTTCGGAAGATGCTGAGACAGATGCATGGCAGGATCAATGTCACCAGCTATAAGGGCTTTGGTGCAACAGTCACCATAGCGATTCCGGAGGCAGAACAGGATGGGCGGGTCTTTTAGTAAAACACTGTTGATTGTCGACGATGATCGGTTCTTCTGCGATCTGGTGCGGGCCTACTTTGCCGGGCGTGACCTGCGTGTCCTTTCCGCTCACACGAAAGAAGAAGGCGGGAGGCTGGCCCGGGACGAGCGGATTGACGTGGTCCTTCTCGATCAGCATCTGCCGGATGGTGATGGCGTTGATCTCTGTCTCCCCCTGCTGGCGGTCAATGATCACGCCAAAATCATCTTTATCACGGCCTATCCGAGTTTTGATAACGTGCTGCAGGCCCTGCGCCGGGGGGCCAACGATTACCTCGCCAAACCGATCGAGATTGAAGAGCTGGGGCTGATTGTCGAGAAGGTTCTCAGGACCCAGGAGCTTGAACGGGTCGAGCGCATCCAGACCTTTAAAAACCTGCAGGAGAGCCGGGAAAACGTCCTGATAGGGGCTGAGGGTGGTCTCAGAGAAGTCGCGCAACTGGTCAGGCTCTCGGCGGCTCACGATGCCTCGGTGCTGATTACCGGTGAGACCGGAACCGGCAAGAATGTCGTGGCCAGGGCTATCCATTCGCTGCGGGAAAAGAACAATATCCCCTTTGTCGGTATCAATTGCGCAGCCCTGCCCGAGAATCTCATCGAATCGGAGCTGTTCGGTCATGAGAAAGGGGCCTTCACCGGGGCCGTGGCCGCCAAGAAGGGTATATTTGAAATGGCGGACGGGGGAACCCTGTTTCTTGATGAGATAGGCGATCTGCCCCTGCATCTACAGGCCAAACTCCTCGGTATCCTTGATGACAAACAGTTACTCCGTGTTGGCGGCCAGACCACCCGCAAGGTCGATGTCCGGATCATTGCCGCCACCAATCTCGATATACGGCAGGCCATCAGGGAAAAGCGCTTCAGGGAGGATCTCTATTACCGTCTGGCCCTGATGAAAATCCACATCCCGCCATTGCGAGAGCGCAAGGAAGATATAGCAGCCCTTTGCCGCATGTTTCTCCGGACTATTTCCCAGGATGTGGCGTTGTGTATCGATGATGAGGAGATAGGCCGACTGGCAGGATACGATTGGCCCGGTAATGTCCGGGAGCTCAAAAATGTGACGGAAAGGGCCGTTATTCTGCGACGTGGCCCGGCCATCCAACCCTCCCAGTTCCTGGAGCTCCCGGAAACTCCCCGTCTCGGAGGCCCATCAGTCGGAGGGACAGTCGTGAAATCTCTGGCCGAGGCTGAAAAGGAACATATCCTCGGCATCCTGCAGCACTGTCAGGGCAACCACAGCAAGACCGCCCTGCTTCTGGGTATTTCCCGTTCAACGCTTCTGCGCAAGTTGAGTCAATTTGCTGAAGCTGCCATGTAGCAGAACGGGTCAGTGTATTAAAACGCTGCACTCAATCTGGCTCACCTTGTTTCTCTTGGCACTTCCCGTTTGTCTATCTATTTGATTTCTTACTGTAAAAAAATGATGAGATAATTGGCATTGCCTTTGCTTTATATCATGTCGACACCTTCCTCTCACACACAGGTCAAGCATGAAGAGCATACTCATCGTTGATGACGAATCCAGATTGCTGCAGAGTATCCAGGCGGGTCTGAAGGCCTACCAGGACACGTTTTCGGTGTTGACGGCCGCCAATGGCAGGCAGGCTATGGATGTCCTGGCATCGCATAAAATTGATCTCGTGGTGACCGATCTGCGCATGCCGGAGGCCGATGGTTTTGAGCTGCTGGCCCATATTTCGGGCAGATATCCCTTTCTGCCGACCATTGTCATGACGGCCTTTGCCACGCCGGAGATAGAGGAGCGGATCAGTAGCAGCGGGACCCTGGTTTTGCTGGAGAAACCACTGGATTTTGACAGGCTCGCCGAGGCAATTATCGATGGACTTGAGCAATCGGCCAAGGATGGAACGCTGATCGGTTTTTCGCTGGCCAGTTTTATGCAGCTGCTCGCCATGGAACAGAAGACCTGTCTGCTACAGATACAGGCCGGCCCTGACGAAGAGGGCTTTATTTTTTTTGAGCATGGTGAATTGTTGGCCGCGATAGCCGACGATCTCAAAGGCGAAGAGGCGGTCTACAGGCTGCTTGCCCTCGATAACGTCAAGCTGACCTTTAGAAAAACACCGAAGAGGAAGATCCGCAGGCTTATAGATAAACCGCTCATGGCCGTGCTCCTCGAAGGATTGAGGCGCAAGGATGAAGGCGAGCTGGAGCCGAGGCCCTCTGGCATCACAACCGAGTGGGATGAGCTCTCGGGGCAGACCTTGCCTGGAGATGATGACGTACTCCAGGCAGTTTCGCAGGAGGAACGGGTTACCATTGAGAGCAAAGAAGATAAACAATCGAAACAAGGAGACGAAATTATGGGACAGCTTGAGGAAACATTGGGAAAATTGAAAGATGTTGAGGGATTTATGGCCGTCGGAATTTTCACCCCTAACGGAGAGATGGCAGCACAGGTAAATGTGTCGGGTATTAAGATTGCCGAGATCGGGGCATTGGCAAACGATGTCCTGATGAAGGCCCAGAAGGCCACCGATCTCATGAATGTCGGGCGGGGGCAGGTTGTGCATGTCGAAGCGCCCAAGGCCCACGTCATTGCCAGATGTCTCAACGAGTCAGAAGATTACGCTGCCTCGGCGGCCGGTAAGGCGCATCTGCATATGGTCCTGATTCTGAGTAAAGACGGCAATCTGGCGATGGCCAAGATCAAGATGGAGTCGGTGATACATGAGGTCGCCGCTGCTTTTCGCTAATCGGGGCCGGTGGGGTTTTGTCGGAAAAGCAGTCTTCACAATGGCCAGTGGTGAACTGACCTGGCATCGTTGTGGAGGCTGCTTGGAACTGTAGTAGTATCGATTTGATCTGACAGGCCAGAACCAATAAACCAGTCTTTGGCCTGTCAGATCGGTGTGTTATCAGTTTCATATACTGCGTTTTACATCCTCATAGCCATCGGCTGCATGAACAAATAGACGTTGATAATGCCGAATATGACCATCAGTACAGCAAGAGGGATAAAAGTAGACAGGGTCTTTCCTGCCGTGTCGGCATTGCTTTTCACCAGCCGGTAGGCCGTGTAGAGAGAACCTGCCGTGCCTATAGCGATCAGGATATACTGCAAGGCCTGTATCGTCATATTGTCTAGGATTGCCGTTGAACTGCCATGTGACTCTATGCCGAATAAGCCCATTGCGGTGAAGAGAATTGCCTTCCCTTCCGCCAGCAGGTGGAAGAGATTGTGGGCGATATGGCCTGCGACATCGAGCGGAATAATGGCATAGCCGTATCGGGCAAAATTCTTGGTAATTGCTTCTTTCTTAAAATTCCCGGCAACAAAACCGGCCAGCGCCAGCATTGCTATGGGAATGGCCATGGCGACGACAAAGGCGATGGTGAAGGTGACAAAATAATTGGCTGTCCCGGCAAATTTCTCAATCCCGTCCAGGATGCCAGTCCAGATGCCAATCATGGTTATGTTCTGGACAAAGACGATGCCCATAATCACAGCCGCCAGAAAAGATTCCTCAAGTTTTGCCCGGCCGATAAACCAAAGTCCTTCAGTCGGCATACGAGGTATTATCTGAATCGAATCGTTGGGGCAGTTTTTTATGCAATTCCCACAAAGGTTGCAGTTGGCGACACTCTCCATCTTTTTCGGAAATTCAAACATCGGACAACCGGGGACGATAGCGCCTTTATAGCAGGATGCGGTCTTGCATTTTGAGCATTTTTCAGGAGTTGATCGTATATCGAGCATTCCTGCCCGTGAATAATTCCCTGATAATCCACCGAGAAAGCACAAGTACCTACACCAGGTCCTTCTCTCCCACAGGGCTCCGGATGCGACCACCGCCGTGACAATCATCAGCAGTAAGAAACCCGAGCCTCGTGGTGATTCGACAACGCCAAAGACATGGTCACTCCAGGTTATCAGAATAAACGAGGCATCAATGATCCAGATGCCGTATTTTTTTAGAAATTTCGGGGCCGGTAGGTTATCTCCGACAAATTTCTGCACAACGTCATTCAAGGTGCCAAAGGGACAGATAGT
>JAUYSF010000279.1 GCA_030696435.1 Desulfoprunum sp.
GCCATCTCCTCGTAGACAGGGCTCACTGTCCCGGCCTGCCTGATATTCGATGGCATGGAAGAGAGCGTTTTACCATTGAGCGCATAGGCATTAGCCATTTTGAGGACAGGTTGGCCACTCAGGACATCGAGCTTGGTGATAGCCAGACCGGTCAGGCCATTGAGCCGCACGGCATCCGCCGCTACCACCCCGTCAAGCCAGCCGCAGCGCCGCTTACGCCCTGTCGTTGCGCCGAATTCATGGCCCTTGCTCTGCAACTGCTCGCCGATCCCGTCAGTTAATTCTGTAGGAAACGGCCCCTCGCCGACCCTTGTGGTATAGGCCTTCATGATGCCTATAACCGAATCGATATAAGCTGGGCCAAAACCAGCGCCGTTGCAGGCGTTTCCGGCAATGGTGTTCGACGAGGTGACAAAGGGATAGGTTCCGTGATCGATATCCAATTGCGTGCCTTGCGCCCCCTCAAAGAGGATATTCTTTCCCGCTTTACGTGCCGTATCCAACACAACAGACACATTGCCAATAAAAGGAATGAGCTTTTCGGCATAGCCCTTAAAAGCACTGTAAATCTCCTCAAACTTCACAGGAGAGCTCTTGTAGCGCTCGGTGATGGTAAAATTCTTTTCTTCGACAGCGGCCTGTAATTTTTCTCTGAACAGGTCATCGTCGAGGAGATCACCGGCTTTTATGCCCATACGTCCGACTTTGTCCATATAGCAGGGACCGATACCTCTGCCGGTCGTGCCGATTTTCTTCGTCAACGACGCCTCTTTGGCCTGATCAAGACGCTCATGGTAGGGCATGATAAGATGGGCATTTTCGCTGATCATCAAGCGTGCCGGAGAAAGCGACAGCCCCTGGTCCTTCAGGCCGGCGATTTCCTTGAGCAGGACAGCCGGATCGACAATAACACCATTGCCGATCATGCAAATCTTGTCCTCATAGAGTATCCCTGAAGGGATGAGATGAAAAATAAACTGCCGACCATCCACCACTAAGGTATGGCCCGCGTTATTTCCTCCCTGAAAACGGACAATATAGTCGGCATACCGGGTAAGCAGGTCGACAATTTTCCCTTTTCCTTCATCTCCCCATTGAGTACCTACAACCACCACGCTGGCCATCTATATTCTCCCTAAACACTTTATATTTTAACAGAATACGTCAGAACGCATCTTTTACAAAAGAGATCACATCCACATGAGGCAAACCCGTTAATATAGTCAAATATGCACACAAAGTCAATCTTTGAAACAGCGCCATGTCTATATGGTTATGTACTTGTTTTATCAAGCATTTATCTAAAACAAATCGATCTTCCCGGGCATCCGCCTTCCTCGCCTTCCCGTCTCTTCCATTGACACTAATCGGCTAATGTCGTACATTTCCGGATCAGATTGGCTGGTGCAGACCAGCACCACTGATGTTGAATACATACAGCTCATACCGCTGATATTTCAGGAAGGGGATGTCCATTTTGCCGCCTCTGGCTGCTTTTCAGCCGACCCATCCTGGCTATTTTCACATTTTTCGTCTTCTTGGACCCACAAGCAGACATTGGCACAAAGAGGTTGTATATGTTCGGCATCGGTCTGCCTGAAATGATCCTCATCCTGGCTCTGGCTTTGATTGTCGTTGGCCCGGACAAACTTCCCGATCTGGCCCGCTCCCTTGCCAAAGGTATTCTTGAACTCAAGAAAACAGCGGAAGGACTCAAGGCAAGTTTTGCTGAAGAAGGCAATCCCCTCAACGACATCCGACCGGAACTGGAAGATGTCAGCAAATCTCTCAAAGCCAACCTGCTCGACGCACCCACGCCCGACTGGAAACAGGACACCTCATATGCCGGTGTCAATCCAGGCGTGCAGGAAACATCGACAACTGTAACTAAGGATATCGATGCAGAATTCACGGCCGTGTCACCGCCGCCCCCTCTCCTTGAAACAGAAATAGAGGAGGCACCTGCCCCAATGCAGGCACCGGTGGACCAGATAGAACCGGAGACAAGCCAAGCCGCACACCATGGCCATCAATAATCTCCAATCCACCCTGCCGGTTATTGAGAGAAGCCTGGCGGTTTTCAGACCTCACCATCTTGAATTACGAAGGAGAGTACTGAAAATTTTTCTCTCCATTGCCGCCTGCACCACGATAGCCTATCTTTTTTCCGAAAGGCTAGCCGCCTTCATCATCGCCCCCCTCAAAAACGCCAGCCCGCTAGTCCATAAGCTTGTCTACACCAATCTGCCTGAGGCTTTTCTCTCCTATATCAAGCTGGCCTTCATGGTCGGACTCGCCGCCAGTTTTCCGGTGATTCTCTACCAGTCCTGGGTCTTTATTTCGCCGGGATTGCGTAAAAATGAAAAAAAACTGGCTGTGACCGTAGTATTCTGGGCAACGCTCCTCTTTGCCGGCGGTGCCTGCTTTGCCTTCTTCGGAGTCCTGCCGAGAATGCTCATCTATTTCATGAGCTATGCCACCCCTAACCTAGAACCGCTCCCCAAACTCGGGCTGTATCTCACCTTTATTATCCGAACGATGATGACCTTCGGCCTCTCTTTTGAGATTCCGTTTCTCATGGTTATGGCCGGCAAGGCCAACTTCGTCCAAGCCGTCTATTTCAGAAAAAAAAGAACCTACTTCTATGCAGTTATTGTCTTCCTTGCCTTCATGTTGACGGCAGGGGATTTTATGGCTACGGCCCTGCTGGCCATCCCTCTCTTTGCCCTTTATGAAGCCGGTATCTTCCTGACAGCCCTGTTTTCCGGCAAAAAAAAACCAGCACCGCAGAAGTAGGGCATCAGCCAATCTCCTGCTTCAGGAGGCAGCACGATATCCGGTGTGTCGGGCGTCCCTCCCCATCATAATCAAGGGTATCGGGTTGCAGGAGTTTATTCATCACGCATCCTTCCGCAATATCCAACTGAAATAATCGATCCTCAAGCAACCCCTCGTTTTTCACAAGCCTGTCTTCTTCGATGCGATAGGTATTGATTGGATAATCTTCACATAATGGACATTGATAGACCCGGCCATTGGGGAAAATGAAATAATTCTCAGCCACCCGGCCCGCGCACTCGAACTTCTCCTCACTACCTAAGAAAACCTTGGGATATGTCACATGAATCCCCTGCTCTGCTGCCCTCTTCGCCACGGCAGGCACGATTGCCAGCCAGTGTTCTCTGCTGACCTGGAGGGCCTCACCACCGGTATCTGCGATGGCCGACCTCCCGCGGAGACCGATAACCTGGATAAAGAATTTTTTCACTCCGAGCTCTAGCAAAAGGGCCACCATCCTCTCCAGATGATCGATATTTCGGTTGCTCACGGTATAGATCACACTCACCTGGAAACCCCGTGCCACGGCCTTTCTCAAGTTTTTCACACAGGTCGCAAAGACACCGGTGCCCCGTAGGGGATCATTTACAGCGCTATCGGGGCCGTCGAGACTAAAACTGAGATAATCAAGGAGTTCCGGTGTGGTTTTGTCGAGAAAATCATGAAAAAGATAGCCGTTCGAGTCGACCGTGACGAAATAGCCCAGGGCCTTAGCCGTGGCAATCGCTACAGGCAAGTCGGGATGCAGGGTCGGTTCTCCGCCCAAGAAAATAACGTTGCCCTTTTTATCTGGCGAGGCAAACACTTCGAGCCATTTTTCTATCGTCTCCCTGGCGAGTGTCTGGCTGCCATGCAGGACTGGGTTGATATAGCAATGACGGCAGGAGAGATTGCAGGCTGTCAGGATATGAAAGAAAATATTGCGCTCTCCGGGTTGGAAGGCGACTGTGCGGGCAATGTGGTTCATGGGATTTCTCTCGGGAAAATGGCCTGATGAGGGCTTCGAAATTCTATTGAGCCAAGGTATGATGAACTCGTAAAAAGCCGCCACGAAGATCATAGATGGCTAGATAAAAAGTTCGATATCCAAAGCGTAGTGTTTTTGGCAGGTTCTCGACAATACACAGAGTATGTCGAGAGCCTGCCAAAAACCTACAACGAAGGAGATCGGGCTTTTTACGACGCCATCAAGGTATAACGGGCAAGCAATGAGTCGTGCAGATAGCCTTCCGGCCTTTCCCTGAAGAACTGTTGAAAAAGCCCCAGGCACTCTGCCCTCAGGACAGAACGAGTGATCTCAATCTGCTTTTCCGCATAGAGCGGCGCGAGTGCGGCCAGAGGAAGATTTGTCCCCCCTCCCATCGCATCTTCATACCCGAAGACTATCTTATTGATATTATTTACAAGCATTGTCGAAAAACACATGAGACAGGGTTCCATGGTCGAATAGACCGTCACCTCTAAAAAATCCACTTCCGGTCTGTCGTCCAGGAGCGATCGCATGGCCACAATTTCAGCATGGTCAAGTTCATTGGCCCCTCCAGCACTGTTTTTTCTTCTGCCGGTGGCCACAACTGCGCCGCCCTGAACAATGATACAGCCCACGGGAAAATCACCTGTCGCCAAGGCCTGTCTGGCCTCGTCAAGTGCCAGACGCATATACACCTCATGCTCGTTCATGTCGTTCTCCTGATGATTCTGGTATCCTATAATTTTCTGCCAAAGCGCAAGGCCGCCGAGGTGATAGCCACAGAAGTGTGCTCCTGGAGCAGGTCATGTCCCATATCGTGAAAAGGCAGATAGACAAGAGTAATTTTTCCGGGCGGCAATTTCAGGGAGGGAAGGAGGGGCAGGACCTTTTTCTTACTCAGGGCAGCAGCGGCCACCACACATTTGAGGCTCTGAACCGCCTCCTGGTGTGACAGATTAACAGGATATGCCTGACCGAGAATTTCCGATTCCCCCTGTGGAATACGCTTCTGAGATACGGTCAGATAGTGGGCTATTTGCAGAAAAAGAGCCGGATTCAGCTTAAAGGCAGGAATCCAAAAAGAGAGCTGCAGATTTTCATCTTCTCCTCTCACCACAACAGGCTGATTGGTAAATCGCAGAAAATCAGCCAAGCTCTTCAGTTCGCCGTCCTGGCCATCCTCAATGGTGATCTTCCAGAAAGGAATGGCAAGCTCCCCTTCACGCCCGCCCCTGACGCTCTGCCAATCAATGCCAATAAATTGGCCATCCTTCTCTTCCCACATTGATTGGCAGTTCGGGCAATGGAGAGCCAGGGCATCGGTTTCCCCCGCCATGGGAGCAGCGCAGCGAGGGCAGAGAGTAGATAGAAAACGGGGCTCCCAACTCTGTTGAAACGAGATCGTCTGGTTGACAAATGCCGACCATGACGAACCGGCCCGGCCGATCTCAAGATTGGTCACTGCATCAAAAAGAGTACCTTCCTGAAGATAGACAGGTAGATAGATCCGGCTCAGGGTTTCGCCGATAAAGGCCCGATGATACAGTTCCTGTTTTTGCTCCAGAGTGAAAAGGGTGGTCAGCTTGATGGCCTGGTTACATATCATCTCGGGCTGCACCGTCTGCCTGACAAAATGTCCGACATGATCGGCATTGACCGGAACGACCTTCATGGCCTGGGGCCGCAGACCAAGCGAGGCAGGAAGGCGATCTGCTGTAATGGCCAGTCGGGTGGTGTCGATGACCGCATGCTGGACCTCCTGGCCCTGACAGTAATAGATACTCCCCTTAAACCGCAGATACGGTATATAAACAAGATCTTCACGCGCAATATGACTGGGGATTTTGTCCGGCAAGGCAAACCGGGCCTGCCCTCCCCCTATCATATAGTTTTTCACCTCACAATACGGGCAGCCGATGAGCCTGTCGGTTTCATGCAGGACAATAGGTGCCCCGCATGAAGGGCAACTCTGTTCAATAACAAGGTCCATGATTCCTCAGCCGTCGCACATAAAAAAAATAATGGCTATTTCGCAGCGGTTCCTAAAAACGCTGGCCGCAGTTATTACAAAACAGAGATCCCAGGATATTTTCAGTCTTACATTCAGGACAGAGAGGGATAACAGGTTTTTCCTCCGTCGGCTGGCCACACTGAGAGCAATATCTGGCCGTGGGGGAGAGATTTTTGCCGCAGTGTCTGCACTGGCTCAAAACAACCTGCTGATGGCCGCAGACCGGGCAGAAATGTGCATCCACCGGAATGTTGTGCTGACAGTCGGGGCAGATGACCAGAGATCTCCGCTCAACTGCTGTCTCCGGCACTGGAGCAACCAGGCTCCTGGAAAACATTGCCGGCAGCAGCATGCCCATACCGATCCCTATCCCGGCACCTGCTTCGCCCTGATTCTCAGCGGCTTTCTCCATAGCCATTGCCGCTTTCATCTGGACGAATTTTGGCATATCCTTGATAACATTCATGCGTCCCTGATCATCAATAGCCTTCTGCACCTCTTCAGGCGGAGTGATTGAAGTTATATACAGGTTGCTGAGGCGGAGACCAAAATGGCCGAAATCTTCAACAAGCTTCTTCTGCAGCTCGCTGGAAAGGGCCTCGAACTTGCCGGGCAGGTTGAAAATGGTGTCGAGTTTTTCACCCAGATAATCATTGAAACGTGAGACTATGACCTTTTTCAGATAGGCCGAAATATCATCGGTTTCAAAACTGCCCATGGTGCCGACCAAGGCGTTGATAAAGAGCACAGGCTGGACGATCTGCAAATTGTATATGCCATGAGCACGAAGCCGGATAAGCCCGAGTTCGGAGTCCCGGAAGGCTACCGGGTCCATGGTGCCCCATTTCAGATCGGTGAAATACTTGAGGTTGACCATATAGACTTCTGCCCGCAGGGGGCTATCCCCACGCCAGGGGATCGAGAGAATCTTGGTCAAAAGCGGAAGGTTGGCAGTTTTCAGGGTATGCCTGCCGGGACCGAAGGCATCACAGGCCTTGCCCTGATAAAAAAGCACTGCAGCCTGGCTGTCGCGTACGGTCAACTGTGCCCCGAATTTGATTTCACCCGAGCCCTGTTCGGGCAGTCTGTGCACCAGTTCTTTGCCTGTCTCGTCAAACCATTCGATGTTTTCGAGAAATATTCCACCATCAAATCTGTTCATACACGCCTCTTTCCGGTAATACGGATTGGATTCAAAATTATCGTCAAACGATTTCAGCCTGTCTGCTCTTTGCAGAAGCAGTTAAAGAAATTATAGTACAGTCAGTGCGAAAGAAAAAACAAATTGAGGAGCTGTTACGAAATAAGCATACCATTTGTGACTATTACGTTTACGGCTCTCATGCCGGTTCATGGCAATGCAGTAATAACAGCAATTTTTGAACACCGTCGTTCATACGTGGAGATGCATCAATGAATTTTAAAGATCAATGGAATCTCGAAACAGCTTTGAAAATTCTGCAAAATCAGACTGTTGATTCAAAACTCTGGGCGGAGGCGGTGGAATGGCTCATGCTCTTTGGTCCGCCGGAAGTAAAAGAGCTTCTCCTCAAGGCCTCAGGCATTGCCACTGAGACCTATTTCCCTGAACTCAAGCCTTCTCACTTCAGCGCCGAAGGAGAGCCTTTTTATGATGTTGCAGCCATCGCCCAGTCTCTGGGAATAAACGAAGCGGAGGCCAATGAAATTATTAGGAGAAAGGAAATCGAACACCAGATGCGCCATTTTCTCTCAACCAGCTCGGAAACAATCCACTGAGATAAAGGATCACCGGCCAATTCCGATGCTGTGAGAATACCGGCATTGGCTTGTGCCATCACAACTCTCGCCAGAGATATTTTACAGATCATAGAGCTTTTCATCGTGGAAAGGGCGTCTGCGGCCGGCAAGTCCCTTTTTTTTCAATGTCTCAAATGAAATATCGCCCTCAGCCAACACATCCCCCATCTCCTTTTCCACCTGCTCCGAATCCTCTCCGGCCTCCATGCGGCCCAGGGCCTCTTCCATGGATTCTCCCAGATTGACGCCCGTTTCCCGGCTGAACCGACGCATCAGTGAGGCCATCTGCCGTGGGTCATCCTCATTCATCCCTTCCGCCTCCCGCATCAGAGAGGTGAAGGCCTTCTCCATCTTGGCCTCGTCAAGGCCCTCCAGCCCGCCTTCTCCCGCATCGCCAGCCTTGCCGATGGTGGCAAATGTCGAGAGCTGACGCGCCAGTTTTTCCTTGTTGCAACGAGGGCAGGGCGGGATTGAGGTAGTGTTTATCCTGCGAGAATAAAAGTTAAATATGACATTGCAGGCATCACAGTAAAATTCGTAGATTGGCATATCCACACCGGTAGTTCAGTAAAAATAAACAGAGGTATAGGCAAAATGAACTGCCCATTACGATCAAGAAAAATTACCTACAGCAGAACATCGTCAAGTTGTCTGGCTGAGATGTCATCAGTGATACGGGTAGTACCGATGGTATCGGGCAGAATATAATAGACTCTCCCGCCCATGGCTTTTTTATCTGTCTTGAGATAGGTCTTAAGAGCAGCCCTGTCAAGATCCGCTGGGACATTGATCGGCAGACCATAGGTAGCGATGAGGCTGGTGATGCGTTCCAGGTCATGCCCTGACAAGAATCCTTTCATGACGGCCAGCTTAGCAGCAGCAACCATGCCAATGGCGACGGCAAATCCATGGCTAATACGAAATGACGAGGCAGCCTCAACGGCATGGCCGATGGTATGGCCAAAATTCAGGATCTTTCTCAGGCCACCCTCTCGTTCATCGCAGGCCACCACTTCAGCCTTGATCCGGCAGCAGGTGCTGATCATCTCTGCCAGAATGGCGGGTTCAAGACCAAGGATATCATTCCTCTTATTCTCCAGAAATGAAAAGAAACCGGCATCCCGAATCACGCCATATTTGATGACTTCAGCCAGACCACCAAGAATTTCCTGCCGAGGAAGCGTCGCTAGTACAGCTATGTCGATGTAGACGGCCTTGGGTTGATAAAAGGCACCGACAAGATTCTTGCCTTCCGGAATATCAACACCAGTCTTACCGCCTACCGAACTATCAACCTGAGCCAAGAGACTCGTAGGAATCTGGACAAACGGTATGCCCCGCATATAGGAAGAGGCCAGAAACCCGGTAATATCACCGGTCACCCCACCACCCAGGGCAATGAGTCCGTCCTGCCGGTCAAAACCAGCCCTGGCCAGTCGGCTTGCCAGATCACCGACAGTCTGTAGGGTCTTGCTGGCTTCGCCATGGGCGAAGGTAAACAGCTCAGCCGCAAGTCCAGCCTTTTCGAGCGAAATGAGCAATTGTTGCCCATAGAAATCTGCAACCTTGTCATCTGCTATAATGCCGTATCGCTTTGCCACCTTTCGGGAGACAAGATCAACTCCAACACTAGCCAGACAGCCTGCGCCAATGAAAATTGGATAACTCCGATCATCGAGTCCAACCTGCAATTCAATCATAGTTCCTCTCATCTCATCGTTCTGCCTTCGCAGATGAAAAAAAAAGGAGATGCTTCCGCGAGGGAAGCATCTCCTTTTGAGACTTACGAAAAGCTGGGATTACATCTTGGAGCCAGAGGCAGCACCCTGCATTTTCACTTCTACTTTCTCGGTCAGACCCTGATAGTACTGACGAAGAAGAACCAGAACCTCTTCACGGCCGAAGTGGTCGACAACCTCAGCACCCTCGGAAAGGGCTTTACGCAGTTTGGTACCGGAAAGAATGACGCGATCTTCCTTGCCATGGTTACAGGTACGCAGAGAGGCCATACCGTCACACTTATGACAGTAGAAGGTCCAATCGATTTTCATCGGCTTGCAAAGCAGGTCTTTTCCAGCATCACCGGTTACGGGGATGCGATCAAAGATCTCCTGAGCCTCAAACAGTGTGTAGAAATCACCAACACCAGCATGGTCACGACCAATCAACATGGCGTTAACGCCATAGTTCTGACGGAAGGTGGCATGAAGGAGTCCTTCGCGAGGTCCGGCATAACGCATATCCAGAGGATAGCCAGCGCTGAAGACGTTCTCTTTGACGAAGTAGTTGTCGATAAGGATGTCGATTGCCTTCACACGTACAGGAGCAGGAATATCGCCAGCCTTGAGGTTACCAATCAGAGAGTGGATCAGGACGCCATCACATACTTCGACAGCGATCTTTGCCAGATACTCATGAGAACGATGCATTGGGTTACGCAGCTGCAGAGCAGCAACGTTTGCCCAACCACGCTCGTCAAACATAGCGCGGGTCTGAGCAGGAGTGAGGTAGACGCCCGGGTACTCAACAGGATACTCGCCCTGAGAAAGTACTTTTACAGGACCGGCAATGTTGAACTCTTTCTGAGCCATAACCATCTGTACACCTGGATGATCCTCAAGAGCTACCTGCCAGAATTTGTCACCAACAGAATCATCTCCCAGACCTTTGAAGACTTTCTCACTTTCCCATCTCTTGTCTGCATCGGTCATCTCGAATTTCTCGGTGACCTTCATGGTAGCAAAGGTCTCGCCTTTACGAACCAGAGCAACCTCATCACCAACTTTGATTGCTGCAGCGTCGGCTGCAGCAATATCAAGGGTGATCGGCACAGGCCAGAAGGTACCATCAGCCATCTGGAAATTCTCGCAAACGCCCTTCCAGTCAGCCTTGGTCATGAAACCGGCGAGAGGACTGAAACCACCGATTCCCATCATGATAAGATCGCCTTTAGCGCGGGCAGAAATATCAATCTGTTTGAGACCAGCTGCTTTTTTAAGCTCCGCATCGCGTGCGCCGCCTTCAAGTAAAGCACAGACCAAGCCTTTTCCACCGTGAGGTGCAACTAATTTTGACATAGAATTCCTCTTTCTTTAAAAGTTTATATTTAAAAACCTACGCCGCCACAAACAATTGTGTACGGCACACTTAATGAACGGGTATTCATTTACGAGGTCTTATATTAAAAATAATCGACTAAAAGTCAAGGGAAAAGAGTCGGAACTTTTCCGGTGATTTTACAATTCGCTCAGCTTGTAAAAAATCTGAGTCGCAGGGCGTTACTGACGACCGTGACAGAACTCAGGGCCATGGCGGCCCCGGCTAGCATTGGGTTGAGAGCGGGGCCACCAAACAACACCAGCACACCGGCTGCCACCGGAATACCAATGATATTAAAAGCAAAGGCCCAGAAAAGATTCTGGCGGATATTACGCATAACCGCCCGCGACAACTGCAGGGCGGTTATGACACCGCTCAATCTGCCGTGCATCAGAACAATATCACCGGATTCCAGAGCGATATCCACCCCGGTTCCCATGGCTATACCGACATCGGCCCTGGCAAGCGCCGGAGAATCATTTATGCCATCTCCCACCATTGCTGTTTTCAAGCCCTGGACCTGAAAAGACTGTATCATCTCGGCCTTGTTTTCCGGCAATATCCTGGCATAAACCTCATGGATTCCGGCCTGGGCGGCGATACTCGCAGCAGTATCCGGATGATCCCCCGTCAGCATGACAACCCGGATTCCCATGCCCAGCAAAGTTGCCACAATCTCAGGAGCTTCCGGTTTCAGGGTATCAGCAACGGCCAGAATCGCCATAAACATCCCATCTATCGCCAGATACAAAACAGTCTTCCCTTCTTTGGCCCATTTTGCTGCCGTAATAGTTGCTTTGCCGGTATCAATCTGCCGGGAATCCAGGAGTTCTCTATTGCCTGCCAATACATCCTTGCCCTGCACCCTCGCCTGCACTCCAAGGCCTGCCAGGGCTGTAAACGCCTCGGGCTGAACGAGGGAGAGTCCTTTTGACTTTGCTGCAGAGACAATGGCCTGGGCCAAAGGATGTTCTGATGACTGCTCGGCTGAGGCGACCAGTTCAAGCAGCCTTTCTTCCTGCAAATCTGCAGAGAAAATCATGAAATCCGTCACAATAGGCCTGCCCGTCGTCAAAGTGCCGGTCTTGTCGAAGATGACAACGTCGATCTTTTCAGCATTTTCCAGGGCAGCCCCGTTTTTCACAAGCACCCCGAGTTGTGCCCCCCTGCCCGTTCCCACCATAATCGATGTCGGTGTCGCCAACCCCATGGCACACGGACAGGCGATCACCAAAACGGCAATACAGTAGCGCAAAGCAGCGCTAAAGGTTGTCTCTCCCGGAAAATACCAGGCCAGGCCTGTGGCAATGGCCAGGAAGATGACTGCCGGTACAAAATAGAGACTGATCGTGTCTGCCAGGGCCGCAATAGGGGCTTTTGAGCCCTGGGCCTCCTGCACCAGACGGACAATACGGGCCAGAACCGTCTGATCCCCCGTTTGCTCTGCCCGCACATGCAAGACACCATGTGTATTCACAGTGCCACCGAAGACCTTGTCGCCCTGAGCCTTGGTGACAGGCATGCTTTCGCCGGTCAGCATGGCCTCATCGACACTGCTCTCACCCTGTTCTATTGAGCCATCAACGGGGATCCGTTCCCCTGATCTGACGAGCAGCAGATCACCCGGTTCGATTTCTGCCGCGGCAATAGTCCTCTGTTGGTCATTATCGAGCAGGATAGCCTTGTCCGGCGCCAGTTCCATGAGCCTGACGATGGCATCAGAGGTATGTAATTTGGCCCTGGCCTCAAGATATTTGCCCAGTGATACCAAGGCCAACAGCACACCGGCCGATTCGAAATAAAGATCCATGACCTTAATCTGCGGCTCGATATTCAAGAAAATCTCAATAAGGTTCCAGGTCGAATAGATAAAGGAGGCACCGGTGCCGACAGCGATGAGCGAATCCATATTCGGATTCCTTCTGAGAAGGGCTGGAATACCGATCAAATAGAAACTTCGCCCCAGCCACATGACGGGCAGCACGAGCAAAAACTGCAGCAGGGCAAAATTGAGGGGATGATGATGGGGATGGAGGATTGCCGGCAATGGCATACCTGCCATCTCGCCCATGGACAGAA
>JAUYSF010000390.1 GCA_030696435.1 Desulfoprunum sp.
AGTTGCCAGGGAAGCGTAAAAGATCACCTCGCCGGCTACGCCGAGATAAGGGGCGATAACCAGGGCCACCGGCAGAGAAATGGCGATGGCCGCGACGTTCATGATGAAGTTGGTCATGATCATGACAAAAAAAGCCATCCCAAGGATAAATACTACTGCAGGAGCTTCTTTAAAGAGAGCCAGCCAGTTGACCGCTAACCACTCTGCCGCGTGAGTCTGCCAGAGACAGAAACCGATGGACATGGCGCCGCCAAAAAGCAGGATGATATTCCAGGGGATATCCTCCAGATCTTCAACTTTGAGAATATTGAGGATAAAGAACAGCAAGGTGGAACTCAGCAGAATTGCGGTCTTATCGATGGATTTCAGAGCCGGAACCCAGTTTTTCAGGGCGATAACCAAGATAACGGCCAGGGCGATCGACAGAGTGAGGATTTCTTTCCTGCTCCAGCCACCCAGCTCAATATACATTCTCTTGGCCTTTTCTTTGAGCCCGGAGATGATGGCTTTTTCCGGTTTGCAGACCAGCATAATAAAACCCCAAATGAGAAAAACCATCAGCCAGCCGACCGGAGCCATATAGTAGGAAAGTTCGAAGAAGCTGATTTCTTTACCGGTCATTTCTTTGAAAAAGCCGATGGCCACCGCGCCGCGAGCAGCACCCAGCAGGGTGATGATACTACCGGCCCCGGCAACATAGGCCATACCGATGAAAAGGCCTTTTCCGAACTTGGTCGGTTCGTCAGTATCGGAGTAGAAAGCGTTGATAGCCATCAGGAGCGGAAACATGGTGGCCGCTACGGCGGTATGGGCCATCAGGTGGGTAAGAGCTGCGGTCATGATAAAGCAGCCGAGATAGATCATGCTGGTTCGCTCGCCGACGATGGAGAGCATCTTATAGGCCATCCGCTTGGTCAGACCGCTCTTGGTGAAGACCAGACCGATGACGATCGACCCGAAGATAAAGAGAACAGAAGGGTCCATAAAGTCTTTGAAAGCCACTTCCGGCTTACGGATGAGAAACATGGCCTGCACGACTCCGATAGCGATACCGGTGACACCGATCGGCAGGACCTCGAAAATCCACCAGGTTGCGGCCAGAGCAAAGACCGCCAATGCGCCTTTGCCCTGTACGGACAGGGTGAAATGCTTGCCCATCGGATCGATGGCGTCCGGCCAGGCCGGGGCATAATAGATGATACAAAACAAGGCGACCCCCAGAAAGAGGAAAAACACCCTTTTCCAGTCAAACGGAGCCTTGACCTCCGCTGCTTCGACGTATGTTGATGACATGTTATCCATCCCCTCTTCTCTATTTGGAGTTCATTGAGATAAGCTTATCGCCGAGGGCACCGAAGACCTCAGCAAGTTTGACCACACCTACCAGTTTGCTGTTTTCTTCGACCGGCAACACTGTCTCCTTGCAGATGACCATGACCGCCATGGCGTGGATAAGCTCGGTCGTAGCGGGCAGGACCCGGATGCCCTTCTCGATGACCTTGGTCAGAGATGCGTTGAGATGATGAACACCCTCTTTGATCATCACACCGTTTAACAGGGTGGTCAGATCACTATATTCAGCAGTTTTCCCCTCAAACCGCTTGATATCCACGGTATCAAGCAGGGTGGAAAAGAGGACCTTCAATATCCCCTGTTGGGTAACCCGGCCGATCAAGCCACCTTTGTCATCAACGACCATCAGCTCGCTGAAGCCGCAGGGTCCAGTGCTGCCGATCGGACAGAACGACCGCAGCTGTTGAATCGCCTCCTGCACCGTGCTGCTCTCCTTCAGACAGGGAAAGCCGGATAAGGGCATCATAATGTCGCGTACCGTCTGGTTTTCAGTACTCACAGTTTTTCTCCTTCAAAAAATATGTTTGAACCGGTGAAAAAGCAGAAAGTCGACCAGTTGGGAGCGAGATCGACCAGCACAGTTTTTACCAGCCTTTGTTTTTCAGGATTGTCTCGATGTCCTTGACGCTCTTTGATTCCAAAACCTGGAATCGCTTATCTTTGGCATCGCTGATCTTATCGAGGAGCTCGGAGATATTGACCGGTTTCTCCATAAAATCTTCGGCGCCGAGTTTCATCGCCTCAATGCTGGTCTTGATCGAGCCCTGGCCGCTGAGGATGATGATTTCCGCCTCCGGCTGTTTGGTCTTGATCCGCTTCAAGGTCTCAAGGCCGTCCATACCCGGCATGGCCAGATCGAGAATGATGAGATCGAATCCTTCCTTTTCGATCCTGGCCAGGGCCAATTCGCCACTGTTGGCGGTGCTCACTTTCAAGCCCCGGGTCTCTAGACGTTCAGCCAGGGTTGACAGGAAATCTTCCTCGTCGTCAACCAGCAGAACCTTGGCCTTCAATACCTTATCCATGGTGTTTTTCCTCTCAGTGTTAAAGGTGCTTTAAAGCCGCCCCTCTCGCTTCGCCGGAGCATGGCGACAGGGATAGCGGCTGTTATAGTTGTTGTGTTTATCTGCTCGTTATGATGATAGAAAAAGCTGCACAACCTTCAGTGGAACATTTTAAATTGGACTATATAAACAAATATTCCGGCGAAATAGCCGAGGGCCGCAAGCCCACCAATCTTTTTGGCGTACCAGAAGAAATGGATCTTCTCGAGGCCCATGGCGGCAACACCGGCAGCCGAGCCGATAATCAGAATGGAACCGCCGGTTCCGGCACAGTAGGCCATAAACTCCCACAGAAAACTGTCGGGCGGATTGGTGGTCATATCGTACATTCCCATGGAGGCGGCAACCAAGGGCACGTTATCGACAATGGCGCTCAGTATGCCGATGAGGGTAACGATGACATCCTGGCGGCCAACCGTCAGTTCAAGCCATTTGGCAAGGGCAGTGAGAATATGGGTATGTTCAAGGGTAGCGACGGCCAGAAGGATGCCGATAAAGAAGATGATACAACTCATGTCAATTCGTTTAAGTGCGGAAACGAGAGTCAAATCCTCCTTATCTTCATCTTCTTTGTTGCGGTGCAGTATGTTGCCGACCAGCCAGAGAATGCCAAGGCCAAAAAGAATTCCCATGAAGGGCGGCAGATGGGTGATTCCTTTGAAAATCGGCACAGCGACCAGGATGCCGATGCCCATGCAAAACATCAGATTTTGTTCAAAGGGGGTAGTTTGAATGGCGTTTCCGTTGTCTATCGCCTTCGGGGCAACAACCTCTTTGCCGCGCAGAACGAAGGTCAGGAGAATCAAAGGAACTATCAGGCAGGCCATAGACGCAAGAAAGACACCCTCCATGATAGCAAGCGTGGTTATCTGGCCACCGATCCACAGCATGGTGGTTGTAACATCGCCGATCGGCGACCAAGCCCCACCCGCGTTGGCGGCAATGACGATGATTCCGGCAAAAAACAACCGGTCGTCATGCCGGTCGAGGAGCTTCTTCATCAGGGAAATCATAACTATGGTTGTAGTCAGGTTGTCGAGAATGGAGCTGAGAAAGAAGGTGACAAAGCCGACCAGCCAAAGGAGAGAGGTAATTTTTGTGGTCTTGATACGTGAGGTGATGACATAAAAACCGTTATGGGCATCGACCACCTCGACAATGGTCATGGCACCCATAAGGAAGAAAACGATTTGGGCAGTGGTAGAGACCGATTCCTTAAGATTTTCTGAGATCAGATGAGGATCTCCGCCATTCAAGGCATAGATCGTCCAAAGCAGGCCGGCGCCGATAAGCGCCGAGGCCGCTTTATTAACCCCAAGCGGATGCTCAAGGGCAATGGATGCATAGGCAAGAACAAAAATCACAACCAGCGCGGTTAACATGACTACTCCTTCTCTTTAAAGTTTTATAAAAAATCCCCACAAATTTAGTATATTAGAAATTCATTTCTTGGTTTTTAAGAATGAATTTCGTGAAGGTACTTATCCCCCCTTGTGGGGGGTAGAATTTTCATCCCCTGCAGTACGTCCTGTGCCTGAAGCCGGGAAACGGATCTTTTCTCGGCACCACCTTGATATCCGGATCCACGAGAAATATTTCTGTTACCTCGAGCCAATCGGCAGAATAGCAAAGCGCACGTGTGAGCAGAAGTCTCTCGTTGTGCAAAATCCGGACGTCGTATTTTATGAGCAAACTTCATGCCATAAGCTTAAAAGAACACCAGCATGCAAGTAAGCGTACACTAACGTGAGTTATTACTTACTTATAAAGAGAGACTGTCTCAAGAGGAAATCTTGGCTAGAATCAAAAAAATCACAACATCTCGCCATATCGTTCCATAAAGTTTCATTACGTTCCGTAACGTTCAGCATGGCCTACATGTGAGGGAAATAGGTAGTTGAAAATTCACCCATGCGTGTCAAGAATCGAATACAAATGCAATGCTAGAGCACATCACATATTGTTCATATTATTACGAGAATTCAGCTCAGACGAAAAGCTTGATGACATAAGGGCAGATTAGAGAGGGGCGGTCGACTCGAAACGAAATGAAACATTTAGGAATCAGTTGCGATTGTATTCTTGTCGTTCAAAACGGGTTTTAGACGCTCATTGGAGCATCAAACCTTGTATCGTTCTCGAGGCCTCAATCAGTTCATTTTTATTTGACCACACCAATGCAGCGGCTGACGCCCAGGAGAAGTTTGTCAATGACTTTGTTGCAGCTTGGAATAAGGTAATGAACTTGGATCGATTTGACCTTGCTTGATCACACTAAAAGTTTTCGAGGGACGATTTTTAAAACGGTATCACGAGTTGGAAGTTGTTCTGAACACTTTTGGAAACTAAGAGGAACTGGTCTCGGTATGCGTTCAAAAAGGCACCTCAATTGCAAAATTATCTGCATTCACGGAGTCATATTGCTGGTTTCACGGGGATGACGCGTGATGTATTCCGAGCGCTTTTTGCGGAAGTCACTGAGATGCTGCTCGATCGTTTCGCCGGTTAATTCGACGCCAAAGTCGCCTGCGACTTCCAGCCGATCCTTGCGAAATAATTGTTCAAGCATAATTTGCCCCACTTCACTGCGATAATGCGAATGCTCCCAATAATACTGCATATTCTCGTGTCCAGTTGACTGCGGGATCTCTTCGCTGGTTATCCTATTGAAACCGGAAAAATCAACAAGACGAATATCACAACCCTGTCGCCTGCGTGCATCGATCACTGTTACCAGCGATCTTTTCCAGTTGTCGAGATCTTCCTGGTGGGTTGCCCAGTATGATAATTCGGCCAGGGCATGGACGGGTTGGAGATACAAGCGGAATATCGTACCTTGCCGGCAATAGTCGTCCGTGACCCGATCCAAGAGCTGAAGAGTTGCCTGAACGTCGAGTGGATTTCCCGATGGTTTATTTTTTTGCATTACTTTGTCAAACGCTTTGGCCGTTCCTCCTTCATCGCGCATTATATGTTCCAGACATTGCGAAGATTTATGGCCGTAGGTTGCAAGCTGTGATCGGCATTTCTGTTCGGAGAATCCTGATAAAACCTTCAATGATTCTTCGGTCATATCCATGGAAGCCGAACGCTTGATGTTCAGCAATGTCCGCCAGATGGGATATGAGGGTCCTTTTGCCACCAGTGCGGGAATGAAATCGCTATTGCCGTTTTCCTCTTTGAACTGATTACCATAATCAAGCCCCCAGACGACAATTTCCGGTCGATGAAAAACAGTTGTATGACGCAACATGTTGACCGCATCACCAAACGATCCTCCCTTTACGGCAAGATTGAAAACACGTTTGCCGGCAAACAGTTGCGCATCGGTTGGCAAACCTATTTCAGTCCTTGAACTGCCGAGATACACAACCTCAGGACGGTATCGATATACAGCATAGGTTTTAGCCCATGGCATGATTTTCTGTTGCGCGGGGCTCAATCTTTGCACGAGCTTCGTATCCCATTGATGGATGAGGTACGGATCGACCACATAGTTGGTCGTCACAGTGGCGATCAGAACTGCCAGCGCCGTCAAACCAACCGTCCAGAAATACCTCCTCAGGCTGTCAGGCGCAGATTGAGTAGTCATAGTGTCAGAATTGGGCATAAATGAAACCTTTTGCCTGATCAATGCTCAAAACGCAAAGCGCGAAGATAAGGCCAACTGCAAGCCCCCAGCGCAGGTTGGGCGACCAGTCTCCACGAAATAGTGAAACCGAAGACACGCTCTTGGTCTCTTTGTTCTCATCAGACAGAAAGAGCTCGTTGGTATTGGGCAGCCAAAAGGCGATAACTGCGCTGACGATAAGAATACCGTAGGCCTGCACATCAAGGGAAGTGATCATGGAAATACCATTGCCGCCCGCCATTCCGGCCAATACCGCGAATGCCGAAGCCATATCCGGCGCTCTGAAAAAAACCCAGGCTACCATAACAGCCACAAATGTCAGCACCCGACTTGCCACAGCAGATGCCGCTGATGGCTTTTGCTTGCGGTTTTTTTGCAGAGTTTTCCAACCATGTTGCATGCAGAGATACAAACCATGCAATCCGCCCCAGATGACAAACGTCCAATTGGCCCCATGCCATAGACCTCCCAGCAGCATTGTCAGCATGAGATTACGATACCGCACCAGTTGCCCTTTCCGGTTTCCGCCAAGGGATATATAGAGGTAATTTTTTAGAAATTGTGACAGAGAAATGTGCCATCTCTGCCAGAAGTCACTAACGCTGGTGGCTTTATAGGGAGAATTGAAATTGATGGGTATTTTGAAACCGAATACACGTGAGACCCCTATGGCCATATCCGAGTACCCGGAAAAATCAAAATACAACCGCAATGTGTAGGCCAGCATGCCCAACCAGGCATGCAAAAATTTTGGGTTATCGGCGGCCAGAAGAGGCCACATCGTGGAGCCAAGGGTATCGGCGATCAACAGTTTTTTCCCTAAGCCAAATACAAAAATGGAAATTCCTATGGCAAAATTTTCGGCGCTGATGCGGTATCTTTTGGTATCGGCGAATTGCGGCAGCAATTCCTGGTGCCGGAGAATAGGACCTGCGACGATATAGGGGAAGTATGAGGCAAAAAGACAATACTGCGTGAACTTTATTGCCTGTATCTTGCCGTGATAGGCATCAACCAGCACCGCAATCTGGGTAAAAGTGAAATATGATATTCCGACTGGCAGGAGGATGTTGAGCAGGGGAAGATTGTTGCCGGAGACGTCGTTGATCGAAACGATGAAAAAATTCACATACTTGAAAAAACCGAGCAGTATCAGATTGAAGGAAATCGAGACGGTCAATCGCCATGAGTGCTTTGCTTGGTTGTTGGCGAGTATCCATTTGCACGCCAGGTAATTAATGGAAATTGATGATAAAAGTATAGGCAAATAGCGATAATCCCATAAACCATAAAAACACAATGATGCCAGAATGAGCCAGGCTATTGCCCATTGATTATTTTTACGGGCAAGGAAATAAAAGCCGGATACGACGATGGGTAAGAAGATAAATATGAAGGAATAAGAATTAAAAACCATACGCATCCTGTTCTTTTCGCAGAAGAGCAAAACGGTTGACAACCGAATCAATTTTAATCGCTTTGAGGGAACTGAATATTCAGCAATCAGGCCCTTGAGCATGTAATCGCCGCACCAAGTGTAGTATCAGGTCGCCGCTGACATTCGAGCCTTTTATCCTTTGGCAAACCTTATCTCACCACAAGTACGAACAAAGACCGGTGCTGAAAAGCCATATACCGCAATGCTCGACAGTAGAACAGGTAGCAAATTATATCAATTAAGAAACATACAACTTGGCTGCGGGAATAGAGCCGGAAGCCGTGGATCGTTTCTGGTTGTTGTGAATTTCAGGGATGAGGGAGTTGCCGTCAGCTATTCGTTCTTCTTGACCGGGGGCTTGGCGGGACGATCTTCCTTGACGACGTTTTTTTGCCGGTCGGCGGAGGGCAGCTGCAGATCCATGATCTGACCCTGGGTGGAGAGGATGAGGATGCGCGGCTCGTCATCGATCCTGACCGGCTGCGGCAGGCTGCGCAGTTGCAGCAGGGCCTGAATCTGCCTGGGCGTAAGCGTTACCCCTTTGCACTCCGCTTCCAGCACAAAGGGACAACCTTCTTCCCAGCCGGAGCAGCCGTAGGCCCGTTTCCCCTTGATAACCTCTTTGCCGCAGAGTGGGCAGCTCCCCCAGCGTGCCGGGTCAAGCCGCTGGGCGGAGCTATGCTCGATCAGGGTGCGGATGTAGCCGCTGATCCCGGCCATAAAGCTATCGGGGTCGAGTTGGCTGCGCTCAATTTTTTTCAGCTTTTCCTCCCACTCCCCAGTCATCTCAGGCGATTTGAGCAGGGGGTCCTGGATGAGGGCGATCAGGTAGCGGCCCATGTCGGTGCAGCGCAGTTGTTTTTTCTCGCGCTGGATATAGTCGCGGCGGAGCAGGGTTTCGATGATGGCTGCGCGGGTGGCGGGCGTGCCGATG
>JAUYSF010000479.1 GCA_030696435.1 Desulfoprunum sp.
GACACGGTCATCAATACTATTCGCGATCAAGGGCTGGAGATGCAGCTCATCTTCAATAAAGGGGCGGTGATGATCCTGCCCGCCGGTGTCAACAAAGCCAGCGGCTTGATTGCGGCACTGAATGCGTTGTATATTTCGCCGCAAAATGTGGTCGGTATCGGCGATGCGGAGAATGACCATGCGTTTTTACGATTGTGTGAAGTGTCCGTGGCCGTGGCCAATGCCCTTCCGGCCGTAAAGGAAACCGCGGATCTCGTCACCGCCGGGGATCACAGCCAGGGCGTCTGCCAATTGATCGAGGGACTGGTCGCAAATGATCTGGCAGATCTGAATCTGGGCCTGCAGAGACATCATCTCGAGTTGGGGACATGCGATGACCAAAAAGTGCTGCTGTCCCCATACGGACAGAGCGTCTTGATCTGCGGCCCATCGGCGAGTGGCAAATCGACTGTCGCGACGCGTATCGTCGAATCCCTGCAGGAACAGCAGTATCAGTTCTGTTTGATTGATCCGGAGGGGGATTACGACGAATTCGAAGGAGCGGTCATGTTCGGAGGTCCGAAGGCGGCTCCCGCTGAAGATGAGATCCTGCGCTTACTGGAAAATCCGGATGCGAATGCCGTCGTGTGCCTGACTGGCTTGCCCATTCCCGATCGGCCGCCGTTTTTCCTGCGACTGCTGTCGCAACTGCTGCAGATGCGTTCGCGAACGGGTCGGCCGCACTGGCTGATTCTTGATGAGGCCCATCATCTTATGCCGGCGGAATGGTTGCCGCCCGATGGCACCCTGCCCAAAGAATTGACGAACGTCGTCCTGATCACCGTGCATCCGGATCTGCTCTCAGGAGCCCTGCTGGAACGCGTGGACACTGTACTGGTGGTAGGGGCCAACGCGCGTGATACGCTGACCGATTTTACCCGCGTAATCAAGCAACCCGCCCCACAAATGGACCCGACGACTCTTGCGCCCGGCGAATTTCTCCTGTGGTTGAAAGAGAGTGCCACACCTCCGCAAAAGGTCCTGGCGCATCCCTGCAAAATGGCGCGTCATCGACACCGCCGAAAATATGCCGAAGGTCAGCTTTCCCCGGATCGCAGCTTCTACTTCCGTGGACCGCAGCACAAATTGAATCTGCGCGCCCAGAATTTGATGCTCTTCCTGCAAATCGGCGACGGGGTCGATGATGAAACATGGCAATATCATTTGGGTCAGGGCGATTTCTCTCGCTGGTTTCGCGAATGTATCAAGGACGAGAATCTCGCCTCCGCTGCGGAACGGGTTGAAGCATTGACAAATGCCACACCGCAGGAAAGCCGCACCTTGATCCGAGCGCTGGTCGAGCAGGACTATACGGTTTCGGCGTCGTTACCCCTGCCGGTGCCGGGCGCCAGTTGATTAAAATCCGGCGGACGACCGAAGCAATGCCCGGCTGATCATTTTACAGGTCAACCGCAACAGGCAAAAAAGGTGCTCGATGAAAACATGAGTGTCTCCACCGCATTGCCCTGCCGGATTGCCATTTACGAGGAGGCCGGTAAAACCATTCTGGCCACCTTGAAGCCAACCGCTTTACTGGCGATGTTCGACGCGCCACAACTGACAGGGGTGGCACAAGAAGTGGAGGATGCGATTATTACAATCATGAAGGAAGCAGCATCAGGTTGATTGGCCGGCCTTTACATTCCCCCGACGGTTCGGGTTCCCCGGTATAATTACGCCCGACTCCGATGGATGGCAGTCATGACACCGCTGAAGCAGCAATATGAAACCCCTTAATCTGACCAAAGAGCGGTTTTGGCACTTTCACAGTGAGCTATGCAACGTTTTCAAGAACAAAATGAAGTCATATTAGACAGACAAACAGGTTTGATGTGGCCCCGAAATGCCTCTTTGTCCGATTTTCCCATGACGTGGAATGAGGCCTTGAGTTTTATCAAAGAAATGAATCATTCAGAGCTCTATGGTTTTAGCGATTGGAAGCTACCGAATCGGAAAGAACTATTCAGCCTAATGAGTCATGAAACGATTAATCCGAGCCTCCCGCGCCTTCACCCATTTATGAATGTTTTTAGCGGTTATTATTGGACTTCTACGAGCAGCGCCAGGCTGCCGAAACAGGCATGGTATATACATTTAGGGGGAGCGCGAGTATTTCTAGGTATCAAATACAGTTCGTATATGGTCTGGCCTGTCCGTCTTGCTGATTCTGTTGACGCGCAAATATTTCAAACCGGGCAGCGGAATTGTTATGAAGAGACTGGAGAGACTATCGATTGTCAAAATACCGGCCAGGACGGCCAATTTCAGTCTGGTTTACCTTGTGCTGGACCTCGTTTCAGAGAAGATGCCAATCTTGTATATGACAATGCTACGGAGCTGATATGGCTTAAAAATGCCAATTTTAATAACGCTATGCTGGATTGGCGGGGGGCGGTTGATTTAGTAGAGAAGATGAACAGCGAATGCCAATACGGTTACAATGATTGGCGACTTCCAAATATTGTTGAATTGGAAAGTTTAACAGACATGGCCCATCATTCTCCGGCCTTGCCGGTTGCTCATCCGTTTAAGAATGTTCAAGAATTTTACTGGTCTTCAACAACCAGCATGTATGAAACCCGTTATGCCTGGGTGCTGTATATGAGAGACGGGGCTGTCGGTGTAGGTTTTAAGCCGTTGTCAGAATTTTATCTTTGGCCTGTAAGGAAGGATATCGAGGAGGATTAATACAGCTTTGGCCGCGCAGCACGGAGACGGCAAACTTATCACTCAAGAAAGAGTCCGAATTGCGCACGCGGTGCCAAGAGCGGAGTGAAGGGAAAGTAGTGGCACTATGACAATCTCCAAACATATCTTTGTGTTCCTTCTGATCGTCTCCGTCTTGAGTCTTGGCGATGGATGTACGTCCCTGCCGAACGTTTCTGAAATGATCGATGAGGCGTCGACTACCCAGAAACCTCGGCAAATTGTTTCGTCCAAGGGATTGTTGACCCCGCAAAAAAGTAAAGCGATCATGGAACGGCTGAAGCAATCGGTCGACCAGACGGATATCCTGGAACGTCACACTGTCGTAGTTGAATCGGTCACCGAAAGCCCGCTGACCAAGGGAAATAAAGTCACTCTGCTGGCCGATGGCCAGGCTACCTATGCCGCGATGTTCGAGGCCATACGGCATGCCAAAGGCCATCTCAATCTTGAAACATTTATCCTTGAAGATGATGAGATTGGCCGCAAATTTATTGACCTGCTGTTGCAGAAACAGGGAGAAGGCATTCAGGTAAACATCATTTACGACAGCGTCGGAAGTATAAAAACATCCGAAGCCTTTTTCAAAAACCTCAGGGACAAGGGCATTCAGGTGGTCGAGTTTAATCCGGTAAATCCGCTAAAGGGTCACGGAGAATGGTTTCTGGTCCATCCGGATCACCGCAAGATTTTAATCGTTGATGGGAAAGTCGCCATAATCGGCGGCATCAATATAAGTTCGGTGTATTCAAGCAGGCTTTCCGGCAGGCAAAAACCACAAGGGGAGCCTCTGCCCTGGCGTGATACAGACGTACAACTTGAAGGACCGGCGGTGACTGAGGCCCAAAAGCTCTTTCTCCAGACCTGGCTGAAGCAGAAAGGACCGCAACTCGCCGAGCCGGACTATTTACCTGTTCAGCAAGAATACGGCAATGTTCTGGTGCGGGTGGTCGGTAGCACTCCGGGGCAGGATAACAGGATCACTTTTATTGTCTATGTATCGGCCATCACCTTTGCCGAGAATTCCATTCATCTGACGAACGCCTATTTTATCCCCGACGAGCAAATATTGGCTGCCTTCTGTGATGCTGCCAGGCGGCGTGTTGACGTAAAAATTATTCTCGCCGCAACCAGTGATTCTTCGGTGGCAGTCAATGCCGCGCGCTACAATTATACCGAACTTCTGCAGGCCGGGGTCAAGATATTTGAACGCCGCAACGCCATACTGCATGCCAAGACCGCGGTAATTGACGGCGTCTGGTCGACGGTCGGCTCCACCAACCTGGATTACTGGAGCCTTTTAAGTAATGACGAGGTGAACGTGGTTGTCCTGAACCGCGATTTTGCAGCAAAAATGGAGGGCATGTTTGCCAAGGATCTGGCGGAGTCGGACCAGATCCAACTGGAAAAATGGCAAAAAAGGCCTGCAACGCAAAAGCTCAAGGAGGCGTTTAGCCATCTATTCGTCCAATGGTTATGATGAAAAACGAACGGTATACCTTCAAGCCTATGCCACGTACAAAACGGTTCATCAGCCATGCCTTTCTGGCCCTTGTTCTCTTAGCAACGACCCTTTCTTGGCATCATGTGCTACTGGCCACCGAGCCATTGCCTGCGGGCGGGCAGGCCCTGCTCGTCAAATACTCTGCTCTCAAAATCAAACTCGAGAATAATCAATTCGACATACCGCTGTATATAGAATCTCAAGAGGAATCCAGTTCCTTGCGCGTCAATGTGTATGGCATTTTTGCTTACCCTTTTAACAGTGTCAAGGATGCACTCCAGGAACCGAACAATTGGTGTGATATCAACCCACTGCTCTTCAATATTAAGGCAAGTACCTTCCAAAAAGTAGCCGACCAATGGCAGCTGACGCTCTACAGCGGCCGCAAATACTACCAGCTCCCTCAAGATGCCTTCAAACTGGATTTGAGTTTTCATATTGCTGCGGCCCAAGAGGAATACCTCAATATCGAGCTGTCTGGAGAAAATGGCCCCCTGAGTACCAGGGATCACCGGATCAGCTTTGAAGCAGTGCCGCTGGACAAAGACAGGACCTTCATCCATTTCCGTTATGATTATAGCTTTGGCGTACTGGCGCGTGCGGCCATGACAAGCTACTACGCAACGATAGGCCGCGATAAGAAAGGTTTCAGCGTGAGCGCAACAGACAGTACGGGAGATCCCGTGTATGTGAACGGCGCAAGAGGCTCTCTGGAGCGGACTGCTGTTCGGTCGTATTTTGCCATCCAGACATACATGGATGCGCTTAAAAGTCCAAGCAACCAGCGATTTGAGCAACGATTAAACCGTTGGTATGACCTGACCGCACGGTTTCCGCAACAACTGTATGAGATGGACAAGGTGGAATACCTTGCCAACAAGAGACGGGAGCATAACAATCAGCTCATACTTCAGAAAAA
>JAUYSF010000089.1 GCA_030696435.1 Desulfoprunum sp.
AACGCTGAACCTGAAGAAGACCGATTTTCAGCAAAACGAGGTCCTGGCCGAGGTGCATGTCGGCAACGGCAAACTGAGTGCACCCAGTTCCGGCCTGGCTCTGTTGGCCTCAGGAGTGGTTAATGGATCGGGCTGCGGTAGCCTGCAGCGCTCGGAACTTGACGAGGCCATGGCCGGCAGTACGGTCGAGGCCGTGTTTAAGGTGGGAGAATCGAGCGCAGTCTGGTCCGGCAAGGCGGTGAAGGCCGAGACGGAACGCTTGTTTGGGGTTCTGCATACCCTGATTGTCGATCCCGGCCTGCGGGAAGATGTGTTTGCCCGGGTCATGCGCGATACCCGACAGGCCTATGAGGGGCTGGCGCGGGACGTGAATGGGCCCTTGCAGATGCAGGTTAAACCTTTCCTTGCCGGTAATGATTCCCGGTTTGGGCTGCCGCCCTGGGCCGAGGTCGAAAAAATCACCTTGGATCAGATTCGGCAATGGCTGCTTCCCGAACTACAAAACGGGGCACTGGAGGTCTCGGTGGTCGGGGATTTTGACCGGGATGAGGTGGTGCGTCAGGCCGGGCGCTATTTCGGCTCTTTGAATCCGCGTGCAGAGAAGAAGATGTCGGTTGCTCCGGTGCATTTCCCGCAAGGCAAAAGTCTGAGCACAAGCGTCAGGTCGTCGATCGACAAATCCGTGGTGGTTGTGGCCTGGCCAACTGCAGATTTCTGGGACATCGGCCGCACCCGCAGGCTGCATATGCTGGCCAGTGTCTTTGATGATCGACTGCGCAAGGTGATCCGCGAGAAGCTTGGTGCGACCTACTCGCCCGAGGTCTACAGCTCCGGTAGTCGGGTCTATGAGGGCTACGGAGTGCTGACGGTGCAGATGACGGTAGAACCGGGCCGGGAACAGGCCATCATTGACGAGGTGCTGAAGGTCGCTGCAGATCTGCAGCGTAGCGGGGTGAGCGAGGAGGAGCTGGAGAGGGCCAAGGCCCCGATGATGACCTCCTTAAAGGATGCCGTGCGCTCGAATGCCTACTGGCTCGGCTCGGTCCTGACCGAGTCCACCCGGCACAGCCAACAGCTATTGTGGCCGACCTCAATCCTCAGTGATTTTAAGGCGGTGACAACGAAAGAGCTTTCCGCCCTGGCTGGCCTCTACCTTAAAAAGGAACGGGTGGCGATTGCCAGGGTTGCACCGGAGAAAGGGAAATAGTCTCAACTCCAGCCCGATCATCCTTGGGCTGAGTGGGCTGAGTATTATCCCACCAGCCACAGGGCCATATCCTGGGTCTGCATGATTGTCCTACTCGAAACGCTGCCCAGAAGGCCTTTGGCCATCCCTTCCTTGCGTCTGCCGAGCACGATTGTGCCGCATTCGTGCTTCTTGGCATGACTGATGATGCTCATGCTCTCTTCCAGGACTGCTGGTTCCGGCAGAGTATGGATCGTCTCTTTGGCGATACCGGCATCGAGAAGGAGCCGTATCGGTCCGTTGAACAGGCCGTCATGGCCCCGAAGATGAGTTTCACACCATTCCTGGCCCCACCTGCTGTAGAAATCCTCCGGCACACATTGAATCTTTGCCGAAAGAAAGCCCTTTGTATGGAATAAGAAGAAGGTGACATCGTCCCGGCCGGCGAAGACATGGGCCAGATGGTCAACGGCCATGAGCGAATAGACCGAGCCATCGACGGGCACGAGTATGCGTTTGGATTCGACCTTGCCGTCTATGATCCACAGAGGGATAGTGCGACATCTTTTGAAGAGCTCCGCCGAGACCGAGCCCATGAGCATTTCACCGACAACTCCCAGACCGCGCCGGGCCACAACAATGCAGTCGACCAGGTGTTTTTCCGCATAGCTCTTGAGTGAATGTGCGATATTTGCCCCGCTGTGGACTGTCGAAGAGGTCAGCCGGTCAGCCGATATTCCCAGAGTGATCAGCTTGTCTTCGGCCTTTTTCAGGTAACGCAGACCTGTGGCCTGATGTTTATCGAACCTGTGGCTGGTCGGCATGAGGCTGTTGGCCGGATCTTCCGACTCGGGCAGGGCAGATCCGCTGGAGCTTGTACAGTGCAGTATGTGAATATGTATTTCAGGTCGACAGGAAAAAAGGGTGGCGATGTATTCGACTGCTTGGGAGCTGCAAGAGGAACCGTCGACTGCCAGGAGGATTTTTTTTTCCATAATCTCTGCTTGGTTAAGTTAGTCTGGTTTACATAACTTCAATATATAATTGTAAATATAGCTGCGTCAATGAGAAAATAACGAAGAAGGATACAGTAACGGGCCGACAAAATGGGAAAATAAAATTGATCTTACCCCCTCATTTGCTTAGTATAATTTTATGAGATAGATCAGGGAATGATTTCGAAATCCATGGATTAGGGTAAGAAAATGGAAGAAATACAGGAACGAAGGCAGTGTACACGGACATTTTTCTCAACCCGGACACAGGTGCTGCTTGATAATGGCCATACCATTGTCGAGGGAGAGCTTCAGGACATCAGCATTGTCGGCATGTTTATTGAGACAAAGGCCTGTATTGCCGTCGGCAGCTCCTGCAGCATACAAATTATCATTTCGGCCCAGCACAGTCGCCTGATACTTGAAGATATTCAAGGTGTTATCATAAGGCAGGAAGACAACGGTCTGGGGATCCAGTTTACCTCCAATATGGAGTGGTTCGTCATCTTCAAGATATACACCCACTTCAGCGGCCATTCAGAGCTTCAGTCTGCAGTTGCCGCGAGCCTCCAGCTTGATGAAAGCAAGTGGTTCACCCACGCCGACAGAAGAACGGGCGTGGCCGACAGGCGGAAAAAAGACCGACAGTCATAACCTGCTTTCACTCCGATTCAAAACAATTCAGCAGAAGTTCCCCATCCCGTTCTTGCGGACAATCATAGTTGAGAAGTAATGGGGATTCTGCGGAACCTCCGAGAGATCCCGGATTATCCGTTCTTCCTTCATCCCGGCCCGTTCAACAAAAACTGCCTTGTCAAGAAGATTTGCCTCATCCAAGAGTAGGCAGATACGGTCGAGCACCCGATGCACTTTCATCAGGACAATGGTGTCAAAGTCGCGCAGGGTCTGGCGGATCCGTTCATCACTGAAGGTTGCCGGTACTACGGCCAGCATCTCATTACCCAGGCAGATGGGGATTGCCGTCTCGGCAGAACAGCTGCTCATCGCCGAAATACCCGAATAAAACCGGACAGCAACTTCAGGCCGCAGGCTGAGGAGGGTCTCGTACAGATAATAGCCGGTGGAATAGATTGCTGGGTCGCCAAGGGTTGGGAAGGCGACCTCTTTGCCCTGATCGAGTAAAGAGAGGATCTTTGTTGCGGCGGTCCGCCAGGCCTCGCGAACTTCACAACACGGTTCGATGCCGGCCTTGATTTTTTTCATCGGAAAATAGAGTTGGTATACCTCTTTCTCGGTGACGGAGACCATCTGCGATATGATGGAAAGGGCGGTTGATTGGCCATCCGGAGAGCCTTTCGGGGCGACAATAGCCTGGCATTTATTGAGGGTGTTCAGAGCCTTGATGGTCAAAAGCTCAGGATCTCCCGGGCCGGTACCGATGATATGGAGTGTTGAGTGCATAGTTGATAGGTTTTTTGAGGGAAAAAGAGCCAACCGACGTCGCGCTGTCGGCCGCCATAGTTATCGTATTATCGGGATGGGTAGAGGATTTTGGCGATCTCTTCTATCCCGAGCAGCAGTCTAAGTGTTGGTCTTGAGATCTGGGTCTCGTCAATGAGATGGACCCTGTCCTCCTTGAAGGCCTTGATGATCTGAAAACCGGGTTCCTGTCTGAGTATTTCGATATCAATCTTATTCATCCGGCCCTGCTGGCTGAGAAAGATCTCAATCTCCCCGGACTTGGCAAGGATCCGCTCCTTGCCGTATTCGGCGATATTGCTCTCGTTGCGTGCTGTGGCATCCGAGGCGATATTGCGGCCACCGGCCGCCTCAAGGGCAAAGATGGCGATGGCCTTGGGCGAAAAGGTCTTCATCTTACTATGGATGGCCTCGAAGTAAACCCCCGGCCGCCTGTCAGTCGGAAGCTGCGGGATCTTCTGCTGAATCGCCTCGACACCTGCCAAAAACTCGCCCTTCATCGCCCCAGCCGCCTCGGTTTTGCCGGTCAATTGCCCGAGGGTCTGCCAGTAGACGAACATCTCCTCGACGGTGGTCGGTTGCAGAGAGACGACCGTAATTCCCGATTGCCTGAGCCTTTTGATCAGATCAGGATGGGTCCGGGCGATCATTGGCCGGATGAGGAGGAGATCAGGGGCCGCAGCGATGAACTTCTCGGCGTTATCGG
>JAUYSF010000148.1 GCA_030696435.1 Desulfoprunum sp.
GTGAGCACCACCTTCTTGCCCAGTCGATCAAAGAGCGGCACCCCGAATTCTTCCTCCAGTGCCTTGATTTGGGCCGAAACCGTCGACTGGGCATAATGCAGGGTCTCCGCAGCCCGGTAAAAACTCAACAGACGCCCCACGGCCAGAAAGGTCTTCAATTGCCTGAGCTCCATCACACCTCCGTTCGTAAATTTCGATTATAACCATCAAAAAATATCGTTTTACACGATTTTTTCGATCGATTACAAACTACGAAAAAGGCTGAGGCCTGTCAACACTCAATTCAGGAGGAACAAGTATGGAAAAGCAGGAATTCGCGGTATCACAGTTCATGAACGGTTTCAGGTGCTCCCAGGCGGTTGTTGAGGCCTTTGCGGAGGAAACAGGCATCGAGCCCAACCTCGCCCGGAAGATCTCGATTGGGCTCGCGGGCGGGGCCGGTTGCGGCGGGGAATGCGGGGCGGTCGAAGCGGCCTATCTGGTGAACAGTCTGCGCTGGGGCTTCTCGGAGCCGGGCGAGCCGGAAAAATTTAAAAAAGTGATTGGAAAGAATATTGAGTTCGCGGATCGTTTCCGAAAAATTCACAACAGCCTCAACTGCTATGATCTGATCGGAGTCAATCTTTTCTCTGAGGAGGGTATGCGCCAGTTTCAAGAGAACGAACTGAAAACGAAAATCTGTGCGCACCTCGTCCGTGATGCGGTGAGGATTCTGGAAGATATCGGAGAGGAAAAACTGTAACCGACAGTCGATACTTCATCCGAGCAATGTGATCCTCCCTGGCTAGGAGTCTGTCGGATTATAGAAATTTTTTTCTCAGATCAAGGCATTTTCGAAAATTAAGCGCAGCCATATAGTTGATATTGCGAGCATTGATTTTCGAAAATAACGCAGAGATGGGGAAAAAGGGCATAATCCGACAGGCTCCTAGAGCACCAGCCATCGGAATCTCACAGCCAACTCTTTCGTCTCGCCTGCCGTCACATATTTCGCTTAAATGACGGCAGGCAACCTTCCACTCTCACGATTCTCAGTACATATTGTTACAATTGTTTACAAAACCCCCACAGCTTATCCAACCTCTTCCAGATACCATGTGAGTCTTCAATATCCAGCTTCTCGGCAGCACAGCAGACAGAACTCCCGAAGTGGAAGAAGAAAGAAATTCATATTTTTTAATTTAATTACTGTCACTTGAGCTCTACTGTTCTGATGAATAGAAAAATATTGACTGCAGTCAGTTTTTCTCCTTGACGAATTCTGCTCGGGGATTATATTTTCGACTCCAGTCAACTTTCATCAACAGGACATATCATGGCAGGCATTAGAGAACAGAAAAAACAGGACACCCGGCAGGCGATCATGCAGGCCGCGATCAAGTTGTTCAGCGAGAAGGGTTTCGAGAAGACCAGCATTGAAGAGCTGGCTAAGGCGGCAGGCATTGGCAAGGGCACGATCTACAGCTATTTCCAGACCAAGAGCGACATCCTCCATGCCTTCTGCGAGGACGAGCTGGTCTGCCTGCATCAGGAACTCACTGATAACGCCGACAAAGAGATCCCGATCCTGCAGCAGATGGTGGCGATCTACATGAGCGAGTTTCGCCTTATCACCGAAAACCGGGAGTTCGGTCGTCTGTTCATGCAGCAGACCGCCTTTCCACGTGATGTCGATCTCGCACAGCACCTGGAAAATGAAGACAACTATTTTAAGCTGCTCTTTCCCCTGCTGGAGAAGGCCCAGGACCGCGGTGAACTGCGAAAAGACGTAGAATTGTTACACATTGTCGGACATTTTTACGGTCTGTATCTGCTCCTGGTCTCTGCCTGGTACACCGGCAGGATACCGACGGAAGAGGCCGAAATCGCCCTTGAAACCTTGTTCCGCCAGGCCATGGAAGGCCTTGGGCCTCTGCCTGAATCGGGACGAACAAAAAACTGATTGTCTGCCTCAGCTCACAATCTCCCTGCACGTACACCAAATTTGGTTGGATCAATGAAAAATCTAAATCGTAATAAACTCATGAGCATTGCCGCTGTCCTCTTATTCATCTCCGGGGCAATCTGGTGGCGGGTCAGCCTCAGCCGCGCAGAAGACAGCGCGACTGCAAAACCTCCTGAAACCTCCGCCGCAAAACCCGCCCTGACTGTCACAGCGGTCACTCCAATGCGCGCCGATTGGCCGATACAACTCAGCGCCACCGGCGACATCGCGGCCTGGCAGGAAGCCTTAGTCGGCTCCGAGGCCGACGGACTGCGTCTCACCGAAGTGAAGGTGAATGTCGGCGATACGGTACGGCGCGGCCAGATTCTGGCCGTCTTCTCCGATGTCACAATCAAGGCCAATGTGGCCCAGGCCCGGGCGGCAGTGACCGAGGCGGAGGCCACCATGGCAGAGGCCAGGGCCAACGCCGACCGTACCCGCAAAAGCCAGGCTCCGGGTGTCATGAGCGCCCAACAGGTCAGTGCGTACCTCACCGCCGAACAGACTGCCGCCGCCCGGCTGGAATCCGCCCACGCCCAACTGCTCAGCCAGCAGGTCCGGCTCGACCAAACACAACTTGTCGCCCCGGACGACGGCCTGATCTCCTCCCGCACGGCGACGGTGGGTGCGGTGGTATCGGCCGGCCAGGAACTTTTTCGCCTTATCCGGGCCAACAGGCTGGAATGGCGGGCCGAGGTCACGGCCGCAGAACTGCCCAAGGTGCGAACCGGCCAGGCTGTGACTCTTTCGGCCCCGGGCGGTCTCCAGGCCAAAGGATCAGTGCGGATGGTGGCACCGACCGTAGACCGGCAGACCCGCACGGCCCTTATCTATGTCGATATTCCCTCTGATACCGGCCTGAAGGCCGGCATGTTTGCCCGGGGTGATTTCGAACTGGGCCGCAGCACAGTGCTGGCCCTGCCGCAGAGTGCCATTGTCCAGCGCGAAGGCTTCAACTACGCCTACAGTATCGGCAAAGACAACAAGGTCTTACAGCTCAAGGTGGATATCGGTCGCCGTCTCGAAGACCAGGTGGAAATCACCCACGGCCTTGAACCGCAGGCGAAACTGGCAGCTTCAGGGACATCCTTTCTGGCCGACGGTGACACCGTGCGGGTGGTCGATGCCTCTGTAAACCAGACGGAGAGCAAGCAATGAACGTATCGTCCTGGTCGATCAAGAACCCAATCCCCGCCATACTGCTCTTTATCCTGCTCACCGTCATGGGCCTGATGAGCTTTAGGGCGATGAAGATCCAGAACTTCCCCGATATCGATCTGCCGACCGTGACGGTCACGGCGGTACTCCCCGGCGCCTCGCCCTCGCAGATGGAAATGGAGATCGCCCGCAAGATCGAGAACTCGGTGGCCTCCCTGCAAGGCGTCAAGCATATCTACACCACGGTGCAGGACGGCAGCGCTTCGGTCACCGTCGAATTTCGCCTGGAAAAAGAGACTTCGGAAGCGGTCGACGATGTCCGTGATGCGGTCTCGCGTATCCGCTCCGATCTGCCCAGCGATCTGCGCGACCCGATCATCTCCAAGATGGATCTGGCCGGCATGCCGATCATCACCTACACCGTGGCCTCCGACCGGATGGATGCTGAGGCCCTGTCCTGGTTCGTCGACAATAACGTGACCAAGGATATGCTCTCGGTGACGGGCGTCGGGGCTGTCGACCGGGTGGGTGGAGCGACGCGGGAGGTGCAGGTGGAAATCGACCCCGACCGTCTGCTGGCCCTCAACGTGACGGCGTCCGATGTCTCGCGCCAGTTGCGCCAGATCGAACAGGAGGCCCCCGGCGGCCGGGCCACGGTTGGCGGTGTCGAGCAGTCGATCCGCATGCTGGCCACAGTGCAGTCGGCCGAAGAACTGGCCAAAATGGATATTACCCTCTCCGACGGCCGCCATATCCGACTTGACCAGATCGCCAGCGTCAAAGATACCGTGGCCGAACAGCGCTCCGCCGCTCTGCTCGACGGCAAGCCCGTAGTCGGTTTTGAGATCACCCGATCGCGAGGGGCCGGCGAAGTCCAAGTTGCAGACGGCGTACGGGCCGAGATCGCAAAACTGCAGGCCAAACACCCGGAGATCACCTTCACCGAGGCCTTTAATTTTGTCGATCCGGTGGAGGAAAACTACTCGGGTTCGATGGCCCTGCTCTATGAGGGGGCGTTCCTGGCAGTGCTCGTCGTCTGGTGCTTCCTCCGGGACTGGCGGGCCACCTTTGTCTCCGCCACTGCCCTGCCGCTCTCGATCATCCCGGCCTTTGCCGTCATGCATATCCTCGGTTTCACGATCAACGTGGTGACGCTGTTGAGTCTGTCACTCGTCGTCGGCATCCTGGTCGATGATGCCATTGTCGAAATTGAGAATATCATGCGCCACTTGCGCATGGGCAAAACGCCCTTCCAGGCCGCTATGGAGGCCGCGGACGAGATAGGTCTTGCGGTCATTGCCACGACCTTTTCGCTGATCGCCGTCTTCCTGCCGACGGCCTTCATGAGCGGGGTGGTCGGCAAATTTTTCGTGCAGTTCGGCTGGACCGCCTCGATCGCCGTGTTCTTTTCCCTGGTAGTAGCGCGCATGCTCACACCGATGATGGCGGCCTATATCCTCAAACCAATAGTCAAGGACTATAAGGAACCGCGCTGGCTCATCCACTACAGCCACTGGGCGACCTGGTGTCTAAAAAATCGTCTATACACAACGCTTGCGGTGATAGTCTTCTTCTTCGGTTCGTTTGTGCTGGCCAGCATGCTGCCGACCGGTTTCATGCCGGCCGACGATGTATCCCAGACTATGATCTACATCGAACTGCCCCCCGGCAGCACCTTTGAGCAGACCCTGTCGCTGGCCGAGCAGGCACGGGTGGCGGTCCAGAAGAATCCCCATGTCAAGATGGTCTATACCGCCGTCGGTGGCGGCAATTCCGGCGGTGATCCCTTTGCCCTGCAAGGGGCCTTCGAGGTCCGCAAGGCCAGCCTGACCCTCAACCTGACACCGCGCGGTGAACGATCAGGGATCAAAAAGCAGGAAATCGAGACCCAGTTACGCCAGGCCCTCGCCTCTCTGCCAGGGGCTAGGATCAAGGTCGGCATGGGCGGCGGCGGTGAGAAATACGAACTGGTCCTGGCCAGTGAGGACGGCCAGACCCTGCTGGCCCACGCCAGGAAGGTGGAGCGCGAACTCCGCTCGATTCCCGGTATCGGCAATGTCACCTCGACATCAAGCCTGGTCCGCCCCGAACTTACTGCCCGGCCTGACTTCGCCCGAGCCGCCGATCTCGGCGTGACCTCGGCGGCCATCGCCGATACCCTGCGCATAGCCACCGCCGGCGACTACGACCAGGATCTGGCAAAACTCAATCTCTCCCAGCGACAGGTGCCGATTGTGGTCAAACTGCGCTCCGATGCCCGTCAGGATATCGACCTGTTGTCCCGCCTGGCCGTTCCCGGCGCCCACGGCCCGGTGATGCTCGGCAATGTCGCGCAACTGGCCATTGCCAGCGGACCTGCGCAGATCGATCGCTACGACAGGCTGCGCAATATCAATTTTAATATTGAACTGAACAACGTACCGATGGGCGATGTGGAGAAAATGGTGCTGGCCCTGCCGAGCCTGGTCAATCTTCCGCCAGGTGTGTCCCAGACCCCGGTCGGTGATGCCGAGGCCATGGCCGAGTTGTTTTCCGGTTTCAGTTTGGCGATGGCCACCGGCGTGCTGTGTATCTATATTGTCCTGGTTCTGCTGTTTAAGGATTTCGTCCAGCCGGTATCGATCCTCATGGCCCTTGTCCTCTCCCTTCCAGGTGCCTTCATTGGCCTGTTTATCACCCAAACCGCGATGTCGATGCCGGCCATGATCGGCCTCATCATGCTGATGGGTATTGCCACCAAGAACTCGATTCTGCTGGTGGAATACGTCATCATGGCCCGCCGCGACCACGGCATGAGCCGCTGGGATGCCCTGCTCGACGCCTGCCTGAAAAGGGCTCGGCCGATTGTCATGACGACGATTGCCATGGGCGCCGGTATGATCCCGATTGCCCTCGGCATGGGCACCGACCCGAGTTTTCGCTCGCCGATGGCGATTGTGGTGATCTTTGGCCTGATCACCTCGACTTTTCTCAGTCTGCTGGTCATCCCGGTGGTCTTTTCCTATGTCGACGATGCCATGCAGTGGTTGGCCAGACGCATACGGTCGGGACACACGGCCGGCAGCCCGACAGGACAACTTGAGCCGGTACCAATCGATGATCCTCGCAATCTGCGCTGATCATCTCTTCAGACAATCAGAACGAAGTTGAACGAGTCACCATATATGAAAACAACGCTCTCGCATCATTTTCTCAGGATTTCCGTAGCCCTACTGACGGTCTTTCTTGCCTCCTGCGCCGCAGTCGGGCCGACCTATGAACCGCCCCGGCCCGATATGCCGACCGGCTGGAGTGAATCGACCAAGGATCTTCAGGTGGCAGCCGATGCCGACATCAACACCTGGTGGACCCTGTTCAAGGACCCGGTCCTCGATTCGCTGATACAGCGGACAATCGCCTCCAACCAGGACCTGCGCATCGCCGAAACCCGCATCCGCGAGGCCAGGGCCCAGCGACAGCTGGCAGGATCGGCCCAGGTGCCCGCCCTCAATGCCTCCGCCTCCTCCAGTCACAGCCGGAGCTATGAAAACACCGCCTCCGGAAAAGGCAGTCGCGATCTCTACCAGGCCGGTTTTGATGCCGGTTGGGAGGTCGATATCTTTGGCGGCGTCCGCCGTTCCATTGAGGCAGCAGATGCCTCGGTAGCCAGTTCACTGGAAGATAAACGCGATATTCAGGTATCTCTTCTGGCGGAGGTTGCCAGAAACTATCTCGAGTTACGCGGCAGCCAGCAAAGGATCGCCATCGCCAACCAGAACATCGCCAACCAGGAAGAGACGGTGGCCCTGGTTCAACGCCGCTTCGAGATCGGCCTGAGCAGCGAACTCGAACTTGAGCAGGCCAAGAACCAACTCTATATGAGCAAATCCCCGGTCCCGGGTTTAGAAACCATCGCAGCCCAGGCCATGCATCGGCTGGCCCTGCTCATTGGCCAGCAGCCACAGGCCCTCGTTGCGGAACTGTCGCCCGAGGTGATGATTCCGGCTACTCCACCCGAAATCCCCGTTGCCCTGCCCTCGGAGCTGCTCCGCCGCCGGCCCGATATCCGCCGGGCAGAACGTGATCTCGCGACGGCAACGGCACAGGTCGGGGTGGCCACCGCCGATCTGTTCCCCCGTTTTTCCCTGGGCGCCATGGCCGGACTCGAAAGCACCAGTCTTTCCGATCTTGTCACCTCGGGTAGCAGATTCTGGTCCTTCGGCCCAACGGTGAAATGGGCTCTTTTTGACGGAGGACGGGCCAGGGCCGGAGTCGAGATCAGCAATGCCCAGCGGGACAGGGCCCAAATCGCCTATGAAAAGTCCGTCCTTGCCGCCCTCGCAGACGTTGAAGACGCCCTCGTCGCCTTCAACCGCGAACAGCAGACCCGACGCACCCTTGCTGCTGCCGCAGATTCAGCCCAACGGGCAGCAACCATTGCCAGGGATCAGTACAAACTCGGCCTGATCGATTTTCTCAACGTCTTGCTCAGCGACTCTTCGCTGCGCCAGTCCCAGGATCAGCTTGTCCAGAGCGAACAGCGGCTCTCGATGAACATGGTGGCCTTGTTCAAGTCCCTCGGCGGCGGCTGGGAAGTGGAAACACCTCTTTAAAACGGCTCTCCCCTCTCCCAGGAAAAGCTCAAAAAACGCGACAAGTTGTTGGAAAATAGATATATATGACCTAATTCAGGATTTTTTCCCCGTATCCACTCCTGGTCTCCGCCTGGTATAACGGCAGAATCCGGACCGAAGAAACTGAGATCGCCCTCGAAACCCTATCCCATCAGGTCATAGAAGGGTTGCAACCACCGACTGAACACATTTCGTCTGAAGGAAAATGCCATGAATAACCAGACCTCCGCCCCGCAGAGCACCAGGGCAAAAATTGTCTTCTTCATCTGGAACAACCTGCCGAGAATTCTTCTGCTCGCCATGATTGTCCTCGTTTTCATCCTTACGGGGGTGATCAAGAAGGAAAGCGCCTCGATCGCCGCCGGTAAGGCGGCCGGCCTTAAACAGGAACGCCCACCGATAAATGCCGTGACTCTCACTCTCCAGCCCGCCGCCATCCATGACCGGATCAATCTACCCGGCAGTATCGAGGCCTGGACCACCCTGTCACTGCTTTCAAAATTAAACGGGACAGTCGAGGAAATCCTGGTCAGAGAAGGCCAGAAGGTCAAAAAAGGCGATGTCCTCGCCCGTATAGACTCGGAGGACTACCGTATCGCCATGGAACGGGCCAAGGCCGCCTATGATCTGGCGAAGGACGAATACGCCCGCGACAAGGCCATCTACGCCAAGGGTGTTATTCCGACTGCCGAGCTCGACACCAATAAGACCGGGATGCAGACGGCCAAGGCCGACTACGAGAACGCCGAACTCCAGTACTCCCGCTGCACAGTAACCGCCCCGATGAACGGCATCGTCAGAAAGCTTGATGCCAAGGTGGGTCTGCAACTCGCGGTCGGTGATCCACTGGCCGAGATCCTCGAGATCGACCGGCTCAAGGCTGTCGTCGGCATCCCCGAGTCTGATGTCACAGCGGTACGCGGACTCGACACGGTCGACATCAGCCTCCAGGCCCTCAAAGATCGGCGCATCACCGGCAAGGTGCACTTTCTCTCCTCCTCACCCGAGACTGTTGCCCGCATCTTCCGGCTGGAACTGGCCATTGACAATGCCGATGGTGATATTCTGCCCGGCATGTTCATCAGGGCCGACGTCGTCAAGAAGACCGTGGCGAATGCCGTTGTTATCCCCTTTTACAGCGTCATCTCACGAAACAACGAACAGTACGTTTATATTGAAAAAGACAGCGTCGTGCAGAAGAAAATCGTCAAACTCGGCATCATGGAAGGTTGGCTGGTCCAGGTCACCGACGGTCTTGCGGCCGGCGACAAACTGCTGGTCGAGGGACACCGGGATGTTGAGGACAAGCAGAAGATCAAGGTGGTCAAGGCCATCACCGATCCGAAGGAACTGACACTATGATTATCTCCGATACCGCCGTCAAAAACAGCACAACCGTCTTTGTCCTGTCGGTCCTGCTGATCATCTTTGGGGTTTACTGTTATCAGGCCCTACCCCGAGAGAGCGAACCGGACATCACCATCCCCAACGTCTTCATCTCGACGGAATATAAAGGGGTCTCGCCCACCGACATGGAAACGGCGGTGACCATTGAGATCGAGAAGAAACTCAAAGGTCTCGAAGGTCTAAAAAAGATCGCGTCGGTGAGCTCCGAAGGCATGTCGATGATCAACGTCGAGTTCGTCACCGGCACCGATATCGACAAGGCCCTGCAGGACGTCAAAGACAAGGTGGATGAGGCCAAGAAAGATCTGCCCAACGATCTGGAAGAAGACCCCTCGGTCTTCGAGGTGAATCTGTCCCAGATGCCGATCATCGTCTTCTCCCTCTCCGGCACCTGCGGTCTGCCCTGTCTCAAGGATATCGCCGACGACCTGCAGGATGATATCGAGGCCCTCACCGGGGTCATGGAGGTCGAGGTCAACGGCGGCCTTGAGCGGGAGATCCGGGTTGAGGTTGTGCCGGAAAAACTGGCCTACTACGGCCTGACCATCAACAGTCTGCAGAACGCCGTGCAGAGCGAAAACCAGAATACCTCGGGCGGTTCCATCCAACTCGGCAACGGCCGCTACCAACTCCGGGTGCCGGGCGAATTCAAGACCCCGGAGGAGATCTACGGCCTGGTTATCGGCACCCACAAGGGCGAACCAGTCTACCTGAAGGATGTGGCCCAGGTGATCGACGGCTTCAAGGAGGAGACCAGCATCTCCCGGCTTAATGGCCGTGATGCCGTCAACCTGGCGATCAAAAAGCGTTCCGGCGAGAACATCATCGCCATCAGCAAAGAAGTAGACAAGATTATCGCCAAAGAACGACTCGCCTGGCCGCAAGGCACCGAGATCACCAAAGTCCTCGATAAATCCCGCGATATCGAGGTGATGATCGCCGATCTCGAGAACAATATTCTCTCCGGTCTGGTCCTGGTCCTGCTCGTCATCTTCCTGTCGATGGGCATGCGCAACGCCATCCTGGTGAGTCTTGCCATCCCCTTTTCGATGTTCATCGCCTTTATGGTCCTCTACGCCATGGGCATCACCCTGAATATGGTCGTGCTCTTCAGCCTGACCCTGGCGCTCGGTATGCTGGTCGACAACGCCATCGTCATCATCGAGAACACCTACAGATTCATGCAGCAGGGGGCAAGCCGTATCGATGCCGCCATGCGGGCTACCTCGGAGGTGGCCTGGCCGGTCATCGGTTCGACCGTCACCACTCTTGTGGCCTTCGCCCCAATGCTCTACTGGCCCGGCATCATGGGTGAGTTCATGCGCTTTCTGCCGATCACCCTGATCGTCACCCTCACCGCCAGCCTCTTTGTCGCACTCGTCATCAACCCGGCCATGGCCTCAATCTTCATGAAGATAAAAGGTCGTCCGGAGCATGCCAACATGACCATTGAAGAGATGTCGGCGGCGGTCGACAAACCGGCGGCGATCACGGGCTTCTGGACAAAACTCTACAGCCGCTCCCTGGCTGCAGCCCTGGAGAGGCCCTGGTCCGTCCTCGGCCTCAGCCTCTGCGGCATGATCCTGATGTTTCAGGTCTGGCTGCTGGTGATCGGTCTCGAAAAACCGGTGGAATTCTTCCCTGAAATCGATCCCAAGGGTTTTTATGTCAACATCGAAACCCCGGAAGGGGCTGATCTTAACTATATCGACCGGATCATCGCCCGGGTGGAACTGGCCATCGCCGGCGTCGGCGCGACTGGTGGAAAACAGCCGGAGAAGACACTCACCCCACTTGCATCGCTGGCCCCCAAAGAATATATCAAGCCGGATGGCGAAAAATATTTCGGGCCGAGCGATCTGAAAAACGTCAAGGACGTGTATATCCAGGGTGTGGCGAATGCCGGCGGCGGTTCATCCTTTAGCTCCAATTCGCCGAATCATGTCGGCATCCGCTTTCTCGAACTCGAAGAAAGGGCAGAATCTTCTAACACGACAGTTAACACCATCCGCGAGCGGGTCAAAGATATCCCCGGCGGCAAGATCACCATCGCCAAGGAAGAAGAAGGCCCGCCGACCGGCGCCCCGATCAATCTTGAAATCTCCGGCCCCAACTTCGAGGTCCTCGGCAAGATTGCCAAACAGGTAAAGGACGTCCTGAACCAGATCCCTTATGTCGAGGATGTGCGCGACGATTTCGTCGAGGGCATTCCCTCTGTACAGGTGAACGTCGACCGACAGAAGGCCGCCCTGTTCGGCCTCACTACCGACATGATCGGTTTTGCCCTGAAAAGTGCCTATAACGGTCTGAACGTCTCGTCTTTCCGGCAGGGCAACGATGACTTCGATATCACCCTTCAGCTTAAAGAATCAGACAGGAGAGTCGTCGATATCCTGCATGAGCTGATGCTGCCGACCCCCTCCGGCGAGACGGTACCACTCTCGACCGTAGCCAATGTCACCTTCGCCGGTTCCATCGGCGATATCAACCGGATCAACAACGAGCGGGTGGTAACGGTCAAGGCCAATATTGAAGAGACCAAGACCACCGGTCCCGTGGTCAGGCAAGAGGCGGCAAAATTCATGGAGAAAGTGTCTCTACCGGCAGGCTACACCATGAAGTTCACCGGCGAACAGGATGAACAAAAGGAATCCGAGGATTTTCTCACCAAGGCCTTCCTCGTCGCCCTGCTCCTCATTTTCCTGGTCCTGGTGGCGATGTTCAACTCAGTGAGCACGCCCTTTATCATCATGACCTCGGTGATCCTCTCGCTGGGTGGAGCCTTCCTCGGCATGGCCCTATTCCGCTCTCCGTTTGGCATCATCATGACCGGGGTCGGGGTGATTTCGCTGGCCGGGGTGGTGGTGAATAATGCCATCGTCCTGCTCGATTATACCAATAAACTGCGGGAGCGCGGTCATGAACTCAAAGATGCCGTAGTCTCGGCCGGTGCCACCCGCCTGCGGCCGGTGCTGCTCACTGCAATCACCACGATCCTCGGACTCATCCCGATGGTCACCGGCATCTCCTATGATTTTCACACCTGGTCGATGGCCTGGGTCAGCGAATCGAGCCAGTGGTGGAAATCGATGGCCAATGTGGTCATCTTCGGCCTGTTCGTCGCCACCTTCCTGACCTTGATCGTGGTGCCGACACTCTATTTTCTAGTGGCCCGGTTTGGCGAAACCCGACAGCATACCGTCCAGCGCATCAAGACCCTGTACTGGCGGCCTTATGCCCTGCTGGCCGGAGAGCCCCGACCCAAAGAGGACAAAAATAATGCGTAGACTCATCTATATCATCATCAGCCTGATCCTGATCCCGTCTCTACCGGCCATAAGCCGGGCGGCGGAGGCGACAGAAGGTGTCAAGATCAGCCTGGCCGAGGCAGTCAAATTGGCCCTGAACAATAATCTCGGACTGCAACTGCAGAAAGACGATGTCAATGCGGCCCAAGGGGCACGAGAGGCCGCCGAGGGAGAATTTGATGTACTTGCGACCGGCCAAGGCGGGGCAGAGGGCAAAGAACTCACCCCACTTATCCCGGAAGGCGCAACAGAAGAGCGGAGCGCCCAGTGGTCGGCAGGTCTGCAGAAAAAGTTCAGCACCGGCACCGAAGTCAGTCTCAACTGGCAGAACAGCCGATTTTCCAACACACCTTCAGCGTATCTCATTGATCCGGCCTACAACTCCGCCCTGACCCTCGGGCTACGCCAGCCCCTCCTCCAGGGTTTCGGTATCGCCAGACAGACCGCCTCCATCCGGGCCTCTGAAAAGAACCTGGCGGCGGCCACCTTTATGGTCGGAGCCGAGGCCGCCAATCTGGCTGCCAAGGTGAAAGGGGCCTACTGGAACCTGGTCTACGCCTGGCAGGACAAGTCCGTCAAGGTACTGTCTCTGACCCTGGCTCAGAAACTCCTGGCAGAGACCGATGCCAAGATCAAGGCCGGCAAACTGGCCGAGGTCGATATCTATCAACCCCAATCCGAGATCGCCCGGCGCGAGGAAGGCCTTATCTCGGCTGACCGGGCTATAGGTCTCTATGAGGATGAGCTGAAACTGCTGATGAACAGCAAAGACTGGCTTGCACCCTTTTTGCCGACGGACCTGCCCGCCACCAAACCGATCACTCCCGATCTGACGAGCATCCTGGAAAATGCCCTAAAGAATAGACCGGACATCAAGGCCGCCGATCTCTCCATCGACGCAGCCACGATCGGTGAGGAAACAGCCCGGGACAATACCCGCCCCTCCCTTGCCCTGGTCGGTCTGGTGGGACAGGGCGGAACTGACGATGCCTATGGCGACAGCCTTGACGATGCGGTAGATAACGGCGAGACCCAGTGGCAGGCAGGCCTGGCCTTTTCGATGCCCCTGCAGAACAACGCCGCCAAGGGCCTCTATCGCCAGGCCAGTGCCGCCCACAGCAAGGCCAGGAACAGTGCCCAACTCCTGCGCCTAGAGGTGCAACAGGGCGTCAGGACGACGGTACGGGACGTGCAACTGGCCATCAAGGGTATGGAGGCCACGAAAAAGACCAGCCTCGCCAGCCACAAGCGGCTTGAGGCCGAACAGGCCAAGTTCGAGGCCGGTCGGGCCACCACCCTCGATGTCCTGGCTGCCCAAGAGGCCTATTCTCAGGCCCTCAGCCAAGAAAAACTCACCGAGGTCGCCTACGCCCAGGCCCTTGCCGAGCTCGACCGTATCCAAGGTCTTGTCACTCCCCTCACCACTTTTTGATCCTTTCGGGCATGCCTTCCAACAGGCATGCCCGATTCCCACCGAAAAAACTCATCCCCCTTTTTGACATTCCCACTCGTTTGCTGATAAGCTGACAGAGCAGCAAGCTGCGGCTGTTTCCGCGGCTTGAGTAGTCACCAGAGAATCCTCTTGATTGGCAACACGGCATGAGTAAACGCAAAATCATCGATCAGCTCAGAGAATCAAAAAAACTGCCATCCCCTTCCAGGGTTGCGCTTGAGGTCATGCATCTCTGTCAAAGTGAAGATGCCTCTCTGGCTGATATTACCAAGATAATCGAAACCGACCCGGCCCTGACGGCGGAACTGCTGAAGTACGCCAATTCAACCCTCATGGGTAGCCAGGCCCCCGTTCTGTCAATCCACCGGGCCGCCGTCCGGCTTGGTCTGAATAATGTGGTCAACCTGGCCCTCAGCTTTTCCCTGCTCTCCCAGAACCAAACCGGCAGATGTAAGACCTTTAATTATCCCCGCTTCTGGTCCCGTTCCCTGGCCCAGGCCGTGGCAGCCCGTTCCATCGCTGAGGTTCAGGGAAAATACGATCCGGACGAGCTGTTCGTCTGCGGCCTTCTCGCCCATGTCGGCGAACTGGCCCTGGCAAGCGTTTATCCACTGGAATATGCCCGGATCTTCAACCAAGAACCCAGCCGGATGCAGCAGGTAGAGCGGGAGAACGAAATATTCGGCTATGACCACAATGAGATAAGCGCAGAACTGCTGCTCGACTGGGGAATCCCTGAAGAATTCGCCCTGAGTGTGGGTTTGCACGAACGGTATGAGATGGATTCCATCGCCAACCGGCCGGTCGCAGAAATAGCGGGGCTCTTGCATCTCGCCCAGCAGATAGCCGAGATCTGCCTGCTCGAAATACCTCAAACGGCGACCCTTTTCTCCGTGGAAAGTTTGGCCGCAAAATTTTCCATCTCCGCCGACAAGTTCAGCACCTTCTTTGACCGGGTCGTCTCGAAATGGCAGGAGTGCAGCCATATCTTCCAGATCCCCACTCAGCAATGCCCGCTCTACCACCAGATCAGGGATTTCGGTGAAACCTATCTGTCAGAAGATACCAGCAGGGTCCCGGACAGGGATCTGAAGATCCTGGCAGTGGACGATGATCCGTTGATGCTTTTGAACCTGCAAAAAATACTGGCAGCCCAAGACAGGACCATCATTACCGCCGAAAATGGGGAAGAGGCACTGGAGAAGGCTCTTAAACACCAGCCGCAGATGATCATCACCGACTGGCGGATGCCCGGGATAAACGGCCTGAAACTCTGCAAGATCCTGCGCCGGACCAGCATCACCCAGCATGTCTATATCATCATGCTGACGGGCTGTGAGGCTGATGACGAGCTGGTACAGGCCTTCGACGCCGGGGCGGACGATTACGTGGTCAAACCCTTCACCCCCAAGGTGCTTGAGGCCAGGATCCGTAGTGGCGAACGGCTGATCCGTTACCAGAGGACCATCAACTTCGACAGAGAATTAATTCAGCAGTATGTCTCGCGATTGGCAGCCGCCAACCGGCAGCTCCTGACCATGGCCATGACCGACGCCCTGACAAATCTGCCCAACCGCCGCAGTGCCATGGCCAGGATGAATGATGCCGTAGCCGAGGCCAAACGGTTCAACGAGAAACTCTCCTGCATCATGATTGATCTGGATCACTTCAAGGAGGTCAACGACAACTATGGTCATGACAGCGGCGACCAGGCCCTAAAAGAGCTGGCCGCCATCTTTATCAGCAAGGCCCGCAGTTATGACATGGTCAGCCGTACCGGCGGCGAAGAATTCTTGGTCATCAGCAGCCGCAGCGACCTGACGGAGGCCGGCCAACTGGCCGAGCGCCTGCGCTCCGCCGTGCATGAGCATGACTTCATCTTACAGGACGGCAGGAACATCAAACTCACCATCAGCCTCGGCGTGGCAACCTGGACCCCGGACTACCCGGATGGTGACGCCCTGATCAAGGCCGCAGACCAAGCCCTCTACAAGGCCAAACTGAATGGCCGCAACCGGGTCGAGACGGCCTGATTTTCAATGGATATGCCCCATCGTCTGGATTGACGTGTTGGCCAATTTGTTTTATTGTACTATAAATTGTACATGTCCACTTAGGAGGATTTCCATGAACGCTATCACATATACCTCGGCACGAAGCAACCTTGCACAAACAATGGCAAAGGTTTGCGACGACCATGCTCCGATCATAATAACCCGCAAATCCGCCAAACCCGTTATTATGATGTCTCTTGATGATTATGAAGCACTCGAAGAGACTGCCTACCTGCTGAGAAGTCCGCAAAATGCCCGCCAACTTCTTGAATCAATTATTGAACTTGAAGCAGGCAGAGGCACGGAAAGAGAGCTTATAGATTGAAGCTCATTTTCTCCGAACATGCCTGGGAAGAATATCTTTATTGGCAAAGGACCGATAAAAAGATTTCAGCCCGTATCAACACCTTGATTCGAGATATTCAGCGCATGCCGTTTGAGGGGATAGGAAAACCTGAGCCTCTCAAACACGGCCTCTCCGGATATTGGTCACGCAGAATCACCGATGAACATCGCATTGTCTATAAAGTCGACAATGATTCTCTAGTTATTGCCCAACTCCGTTATCATTATTGATTTTCTCCCAGCAGTTTTAGGGAAAGTGCGACTGCGACTCAGAATTCACTGCACCGGAAGACTCAATCCGATTTCGATAGCGATAGCGATTTCGATCCCGATGGATTCAATGACAACAAACTGAA
>JAUYSF010000190.1 GCA_030696435.1 Desulfoprunum sp.
TGGGCATTGTCGGTGGCATGTTCAACGAGATGGTGCGGAGGTTGAAGGAAGCTCAGGCGAAACTTGAACTGCTGGCGACGACCGATTCTCTCACCGGACTGGCCAATCGCAAACAGATCATGGCCGATCTGACGATCCACCTCGAACATTACCGGCGGTACGGCACGGATTTTTCCGTTCTGATGATCGATATTGATTATTTCAAACGAATCAATGACAGCCATGGCCACCTGAGTGGCGATGCCGTGCTGGTCCAGCTGGCCCAGATCTTCCGGGAAACCCTGCGTAGCCTGGATAGCGCCGGTCGTTACGGCGGCGAGGAATTTCTCGTCATCCTCGGAAAAACCGATGTGCATCAGGCCGTGCAGACCGCGGAACGGATCCGGCAGGCGACCGACCAGCATGTTTTTGTCTGTGGCGACGTATCCCTGCGGGCAACCATAAGCATCGGGGTGGCGGGCATACAACTGGAGGACAACAGCAGCACCGAGCTGATCGGCCGGGCCGACAAGGCGCTGTATGAAGCGAAGGCCGGTGGGCGGAATAGGGTTGAGCTGGGCTGAAAGGTCTTGATTCGGGTTCATTCTTGCCCCGAATACGCTCTACGTTCGGTTTCAGGATAACATGAAAAAGGCATCAATTATTTACGAAGAAACAAAGATTCTGACAGCGAAATATTATCATCCAAAATCTGACGACTATTTGGATTATATTTCGAAAATACAAATCAAGGATTCAGGTAAAAATCCAGTTGAAATGGTTTTAAAATTCGATGGCATACCGCCCTTCGCTGCTCCAATGTCACCGGAAGAGCATATAATAAAGGCCCCGGCAATACTGGATTTATGCGTAAAAGTAATAAAGTGGTTTAAAAAATACGGGCACGAATTGAGATAAAAAACCGAACCTGTCATTCGAGCGGTCGAGGACAGCAGCTCTGCCATTAACAAAGTCCTGTCCCGCGCCGCTCAATTCAACGGTGGCCAACGGAAATATAGATGATGGCCCAAGAAACAATTTGATAAGGATGCACGATGAGCAGTAGGCTTATTAAAGAAAGGTTGATTTGAGATTGATGGCGGTCATCATCAATTTGTGATGCCCTGTCAACTTGTTAAGATACAACCTATAAAAGTGCGGCTACATGATCGATAATATCCATAAGTGGCTCATCATCAGGCTGACTCTGGTTTGGCTAGTTCTTTCTCTTGTGGTGGGCGGTCTGGTCGACTATCTCGGTCATATCCGACTGAATAACTATATTGTCAATATGGCTCGAGCCGAAACCTCTCATTACACCGCCGATTTTACCGCCTACTTGAGATCTCCCTCACCGCAGGCTCTTGCTCTGTTTAACCAGACGATTCAGATTCTTATTGAAAAAGACAACTTAATCGTGGTGGAATTCTATAGTGCCGACTCCAAGAAGGTCACCGAGGTGATCAAATCGTCCGCTGCAGAGATCGAGAAAAGGCTCCCCAAACATGGCACCGAGTTCACCAATACCTCGGTAATCCTCTGTGATAAGTTGACATTGGGCCAAGACATCTTCCTGCGGGTTTTTGTCCCTATCCTTGACAGTGCAGGGGGTAGAAACGGCTATCTCGAAGGGATCTACCATGCCCCCGACGATATTGTTGTCCAGAACAAAAGAGAGACCCTCTGGGCCTTGATTTTGGTAGTGATGGTCATTTCCGTGATCACCCTAGCGCTCTACCCGCTCATCATCCGTCTTAACCGCAAGCTCCTGGATTACTCGCATATCCTGGCTTTGACCAATATCGGGATGTTGAAGGTCCTGGGCAGCGCCATTGCCAAACGAGACAGCGACACCAATATCCACAACTTCCGGGTGGCCTTGTATTCCGTTCGTTTGGGGGAGAAACTACATCTCTCGAATACCGCCATGCAAGGGTTGATTAAAGGGGCCTTTCTGCATGATGTCGGCAAAATCGCCATCACTGATGCGATCTTGCTCAAACCGGGCAAGTTGACCAGCGAGGAGTTCGAGACCATGAAAACTCATATCAGCCACGGAGGAGACATCCTCTGTAGCTATGACTGGCTGCAGGACGCAGACGAAGTGGTTCGCTACCACCACGAAAAATTCAATGGCAGCGGTTATCTGGCTGGCTTAAAAGGGGAGGATATCCCGCTCAACGCCCGGATCTTTGCGGTGGTGGATGTCTTCGACGCCCTGACCTCCAGACGGCCATACAAGGAGCCGTTTAGCCTGGAGACTTCGGTCGGTATCATCAGGGAAGCGAGGGGTAGTCATTTCGATCCGGCGGTAGCGGATCTGTTTCTGGAACAGGCCGAGGCGTTGTATGCGGAGATCTGCAACGAGGACGGCCCCCTGCTGCACGGCAAACTGGAGGAGTGCATCAAGATCTACTTCCGCTAGTACCACGTAACATTTAATCCAATAAAGAAATCCTTGGCCTCAGGCCAAGGTCAGAGTTCATAGGCTTTGCCGCATGAACGACTCATTGCTATAACCATGTTGAGTTGTCCCCACAACGCAACAGAAGGAGAAGCAATGAGCCGTTTTCGGAAGTTATCACAAACGATATGGCACTGCCAGTACCATATCGTGTTTGTCCCGAAGTACAGGTTCTGGATATTGATAGGAGAAATCGCGCAAGAGACTGAGCATTGCATACGGGCCTTTGTTGAGCAGCAGAAAAAAAGGGGTCAGATCTCGTTTTGGCTTTAGTTGGAGTATGTTACGTATAATTGATCAGTTAGTAGAGAGGGAAAAGGTGATTTTGCTTTGATTCAAGGCTGCTTTCCATGTCCCCCAGAGACCGGTACATTCAGCATGGTATAGTAAATCCAGCCGGTCTGCCCCGTGTCGGTAGTAACTTTGATCCAGTTCCCTCGGTACCCGACTGCGGTGACAGTCGAGTCAGCGGCGAGGGTTTC
>JAUYSF010000246.1 GCA_030696435.1 Desulfoprunum sp.
AAAGACCATGGATCCGAGGATCCCGACGCCCATCATGGCCTTCTTCTCGGCGATTTCCGGGACGAGAATCGAGAAGCCGACGGGATTGGTGAAGATGCCGAAGATGGCAAATACGGCAAAAATACAGAACAGCACGATGGCGAAGACCTTGGCCATGGCCATAATCGTCTCGGCTATGGCAAAACTTTTGACGTGGATCAGATTGAGACCGACAATCAGGATGAGAAAAAAGACGGCAAAATATTCAGCCGGGATGCTTGAGACGAAGAGATTGGAGATTGTCCCTCCGGCCACTGCCTCGGAAGGGATGTAGAACATCCAGTTCAGGACATAGGTCACGCCGATGCCGCAGGCCACCGAACTTCCCAAAAATTCTTTACTGTAGCCGACAAAGGATGATTCCCGCGGCAGGTTGACCTGCAGTTCGGCCATGGCCTGCATGACCGCAAAGACGATCAGGCCGGCAAAGGCAAAGGCGATTGGCGCCAGGGCACCGAGCGATTCAAGAATCAGACCTGCCCCCAGAAAGTAACAGGAGCCGATGATACCACCAATTGTTACCCAACCGATCTGGGCCTCACTGATTCCCCTTTCCAATTTACGTTCCATATAACGATTCCTCCTTCAATTAGACTGATCAGGCCGTTCTGTGAAACCGGCCTGCCTCTTTCTCTACAACAGAGATGAACGCTCTATGAACGATGGCCTGCCCCTCCTCCCCGATTAAACCGCTGCAGGATGTCCCCTCCGTTCAGATCGTTCAGATGATGATGAGGGAGGGCAAGGCATACTATGCGGAAAAGGACATTTTTCGTTCACCTTTTATAGTTTGAAAAATATCATGATAATGGCAGTCTATCCTCCTGTAACTGGTTGCATGAATTTGACGACCGCATTCTCTGGAACCCGGTCGCCCGCCTTTGCCAATACTCCGTTGATGGTGACAATCGCCACCCGTTCTTGCGCTATTCCCGATCTTTCCACAAGGTCAGCCACTGTCGCTCCGGCAGCGATCTCGATATTGAGCCCTGCCGGCGGATAGTGCCCCGGATAGCAGGATGACAGGGTGCCGAGGAGTTTGAGCCGGACATACATAGTTAAATTCCTAGAAATCGAAGGTTGATGCCATTTCTTCGTCACTTACCTGGACCACCACATTATAGGGTGGCAGTGGTTCGGTGTAGAACATCGAGGGCAGTCGGTCGTCCTTGGCGGTGAAGCCGGCCCCGCGGTTGAAGGCCCTTTCCGCCTTCAAGACCTTGACGCCCAGTTCCCGCCAGTCGTCGCCGGCGAAAGACAGTCCCGATTTTGCTGCGTACATAGTGTGGACGTTGGCCATTCCCTCCTCGCTTGCGAGACCGGACTGGGCAAAATCGCAGATGCCGACGCTGTCGACGGCGGCCATGTGGATCTGCGAATCGCGGGAGAGTTCGACCTGACCTTCGGCCTTGTGTGGGTTAATGGTACCGCCGAAGGCCTCAAGATTCTGGGCGACAACCCAGCCGGCAGTGTGGTCTGCCCCCATCGGGGTCGTGGCATAGGTGACTGCCATGCCCTGAAGGGCCCGGGGGTCGTAGGCGGCGATGCTCTGGCCCTTGACGGTAGGGACCCGGTCGTGGTTGAAGTATTTGCCCACGGCCACGGGGCCATTGCCGATGGCCCTGCCGATCTCCGAGCCGGTTGCAACCTCTTCAACGAGAGCGATGGCCGCTGTCCCGTCGCCGAAACTACGGTAGCCGGCATCCATGGCGATACCGATCGCCACCCCGGTGTTCATGGTGTCAAGACCGATATCGTCGCAGAGGAAATCGAGGCGGGCGATCGAATCGAGATCATCGTTGCCGATCATACCGCCCATCGACCAGATGGTTTCGTACTCAAGCGATGAGGTGACATAGTCGCCCTTCTTGTCGACAAAGACATTGGAGCAGTCGATGATGCACTGGGAACAGCCCTTGTGGGTAGTCCGGCCACCCCGGGATTTGATGAGCTCGGCCATGGCCTCGCCGCTGATCTTTTCCGCGCCCTCAAACTGGCCGACTCGGGCATTGCGGGTCGGGAAGGCACCGGCGGCGTTGATCGGCTCGACGAGGGCGGCGGTGCCGAGTTCCGGCAGGATCTGACCGCTGAATTCATCCTCCTTGACCGCCTTGGCGTAGGATCTGGCGGCGGTCTTGAACGATTCGGAATCGGCGATCTCGGCTGCCGTCTTGCCACCTTGGTCGATGATCAGGGCCTTGAGGCCTTTGGCGCCCATGACGGCCCCCAGTCCGCCGCGTCCGGCCGCCCGACAGGGACGGCCATCGAGATCGGTGGACTGGATCGAGGCGGAGAGCAGCTGCATGTCGCCTGCCGGGCCGATGCAGGTGATGCTCTTTTTGTCGCCATAGATCTGACGCAACTGTTCGACCAGGGCATAGGTCCGCATGCCCTGGTAGTGATCTGCCTCAACGAGTCCGGCCGAACCGTCGGCTTCGATATGCAGGAAAAACGACGTGTCTGCACACTGCCCCTCTATGACAACTGCGGCAATTCCCAGGCGGGCCAGGGAGAAGGCGACCGTGCCGCCGACGTTGCTCTCCTTGATGCCGCCGGTCAGCGGGCTTTTGGCCCCGACCGACAGCCTGCCGGTATTGACAAGCGTGGTGCCGGTGAAATAGCCCGGCGCGAAGACGAGCTTGTTTTCCGGGCCGAGCGGATCGCTTGTCGCCGGGACCTCGCTCTGCACCATGATGGACGTCAGGGCGCGGCCGCCGAGCGTCTTGTAGGCCTCGGCAACCTCTTCAGACCTGATGGTCTGATCTGTCATGTTTACTCTCAGAAATCGCATAGTTTCCTCCATTTTCTGAGTTAAGCTGATCGATTACACCGTCATGCTCGCAAAAGTAGCTTCCAGCCGTCTGAGCATCTCATCAAGTATATCGTAGGAAACGGTCAGGGCCGGTTCGATGCGGATGGAGCGGGCATTGTTCAGGGTGCCGGCGGTCAGCACGTTTCTGCTGAACAGGCCGGAGGCGACCTTGTAACCGATCTCGTCGGTCGGGAAGATCATCGCCAGAAGCAGGCCCCTGCCGCGGAATTCCTGGAGAATGTGTGGGTATTTCTCTTTGAGGGTCAGCATTCTGCTGGTGATATACTCACCTTTGGCAGCCGCCTGTCCGGCCAGATCCTCTTCGAGCAAAACGGTAATCTGGGCCAAGGCGGCGGCGCAGGCCAGCGGGTTGCCGCCGGTGGTGGTGGTGTGCATGAAGGGATTGGGTTCCATGCATTTCCAGATTTTGGCGGTGGAGAAAAAGCCCGACATGGCGACCACGCCGCCGCCAAGGGCCTTGCCAAAGCACATAATATCCGGGGCAACGTTCCAATGGTCGACACCGAAGATCTTGCCGGTCCGGCCGAATCCGGTCTGGACCTCATCGGCGATGAGCAGGACCTCGTACTTGTCACAGATCTCACGCAGCCGTGGCCAGTAATCATCCGGTGGCACAACGGCCCCGGCCTCACCCTGGATCGGCTCGACCACCACGGCGGCAATACCGTCGCCTACCATCTTGGCGTTGGCAAGGACCTGCTCGACTGCCGCAGCATCACCGAAGGGCACCTGATGGACGCCTTCCAGCAGCGGCAACAGCGGTTCGCGATAGACGGCTTTACCGATGAGGGAGAGCGAGCCGAGGGTTTTTCCATGAAAACCGTTCAGGGTCGAGATGAAACCTTTTTTGCCGGTATAGAGTTTGGCCAGTTTCATCGCCCCTTCCACGGCCTCGGTGCCGCTATTGGCAAAAAAACCATACTGGATATCGCCCGGAGTCAGTTTGGCAATAACTTTCGCCAGATGGGCCCGCAGGGGATCGAGCATCTCCTGGCTGTACTGGGGGCTTCGATCGAGCTGGGCCTTGGCCGCCGCGACGATCTTCGGGTGCCTGATACCCGGCGAGTAGAGGCCGAAACCACCGAGCATGTCGATGTATTCCCGGCCCATGACGTCGCGTAGCATCGAGCCTTCCCCGTACCAGTCGGTGAGGGCGAAGTCTTCGGTCTCGGTGACCGATTTCCGGTACTCCAGGAAGCCCTTGTTGATATGGTTGGCAAAATTCTGGTAGGTTGTTGCTGCCACCCACTCGCGATCCTGCATCGTGATATCGGCCTCCGCGGTTTCGATCAGATCGACCATCCGCTTGGCTTCGTTGAGTGCTTGACTGACATTACGTGCAGCGGCTGTGCTGTGGTGCGTTGTGGTTCCAGTTTCCTCTGTCATGGGCATACCTCTCCTGGTGGATTTTTCTGGCTGCATTCTCTGAATTGCAGGAGGCTTGTCGCTCAATCTGAATACGGGTGGGTAAAATTCCCTCAGACTCCATCTGTATGTAACTTTTAGATATAAAAAGGATTATCAAAAAGCTACAGAGTATAATTTATTGATCGATCAATTAATTATTCTACGTGCGTATCTCTTGGTTTGAGAGATATCACATTGCTCCGTATTAATTGATCGATCAATTAATAGTAAAGAAAAAAATGCTCCTTGGCTAGAGATAGCCATTTTTCAGCAGTGCAAAGACTGATTTCTTGGCAGTTTCTGAAAAAATTTCAAACGGTTGACCGTCGGCAAGGAATTGGGCATGAAATTCCAGTCCCTCCATGAGGGTGACGATATATTCCGCAGCCCTTTCTTCATCCTGAACCTGAATGATACCCTTGCTGTTGAAAGAGACGAGTTGATCATGCAAAAACCCCTTGAGCCAGGTGAACATCTTCTTGAGGCGTTCAAGGGTTCTTTCATCCCGGAAGCTCTGGTAATAGAAACCATAATGGACTCCCGGATCCACTGTCCGCGACCACTGGTAGGAAAAAATCATGTCGATGAGCGCCGTGAATCGCTCCTCGTCGTCCTTGATATGCTCAAACTTGAGGAGGTGAACCGACTTGAACTTGTCTATCATCAGATCGATGAGCTCAAAGGTCAGATTGTCTTTGCTTTGGAAATAGTGAAAGATCAGACTTGAATGGATATCCAATCGTTTGGCGATCTTGCTGATGGATGATCCCTCCAGGCCTTCCTGGATGAGAACATCATAATAGCCTTCGAGAATTTCCGGTTTGCGCAGGGCGGCGGTCTGATTTTTTCGGGTTTTCATGGGTATCCGCTGGAAGATGAAAGGATGAGAATGATAATCAAATATTCTCCTCATCTATTATTGTCAAGCAAAATTATCTTCGTGATTTTGCCTTACAGGGTCTCCCGCCAGGGGGGCTGTTGACAATGTCTCGACATTGTTTGCTTTATGATTTCACCTTTAACCGGCAGGGTTTTTCCGCGAGGTGATCGTTCCCTTATTCCCCTTGACTTCTGTTCTGCTGAATCAGATACTATACTGTATGATAGGTTTCGAATCTGCCGGGTTTTGCACTTTCGTCACGATCAAGTCCGTCTCAAAATCCGGTGCGATCCCTCAAGTTCTATTTACGGACAAGTTCTTACAATCTCTCTGTAAGGGAGAATTATGTCCAACAGCCCCATACAGATACTGCTCCTTGAAGACAGCCTCCTCGATGCCTTGCTGACTATTGAAGTGTTGAAAGGCGGTCCTGGTTTTGCGGTGGTGCACAAGGAGACATTGGGAGAGGTCATCAACGGTCTCTCTGCCCGCCTGTTTGATGTTGCCCTGATCGATCTGGGCCTGCCGGACAGTGAGGGATTGGCCACAGCAGTTGCCATCATGAAATGGGGTCCGAGTCTGCCCATCATCATCCTTACCGGCCATGACGACGACCGGTCGGCCAGGGCAGCAATCCAGCTCGGTGCCCAGGATTATCTCGTCAAGGGGAAGATCGTCCCCGATCTCTTCTATCGATCTATCCGCTATTCCATTGAACGGAAAAAAGGCGAGCAGGCCCTCAAAGAAAGTGAGGATTTTCTCCGCCGCTCTCAAGAAATTGCCCATATCGGCAGCTGGCGTTTCAATAGAGAGACCATGGAGCTGAAATGGTCCGATGAGATTTTCCGTATCCTTGGCATCCCGATCCAACCCTCGACCATATCCTATAACAGCTTCAGGGAGCGAATTCATCCCGACGACAGGGAAGCGGTTGATCGGTTCTACCTCAATGGCGGCGGTGAAGGCGAAAAGGACAGTCTCGTTCATCGGGTGCTCACCCTACAGGGGCAAACCCGGATTGTCAGGGAAAAGTGCGAGAGAGCGGATGGTATCGACAGAGATGATAGGGCAAGCTGGTTTGGGACCTTTCATGATGTCACTGAAGAGAAGAGGCAGGAGTATGAGCGTCTTCGGCTCGTGGCTGCAATCGAACAGGCTGCGGAGAGCATCGTCATCACCGATGCAGAGGGACGTATACAGTATGTGAATCCGTTTTTTGAGAAAACCAGCGGCTACTCAAGTGCCGAAGCGCTAGGCCGGAAAACCAGTATCCTGAAAAGCGGCAAGCAGGCCGGAGAGTTTTATGAAAAGATGTGGCAGACCCTTCTATCCGGCCGTATCTGGTCGGGTCGCCTGGTCAACAAACGTAAGGACGGGGTGCTCTACACCGAGGATTGCAACATATCCTCGATACGCAACGACGACGGCAAAATCGTCAATTTTGTGGCGGTAAAAAGTGATATAACAGCGGCACTCGTTCTTGAAGAAAAATACTATAATGCCCAGAAAATGGAAGCGATCGGTACCCTTGCCGGTGGCATTGCCCATGATTTCAACAATGTCTTGACGGCTATTCTCGGTTATGCGGCGCTTGCGCAAAGAACCATGGCCGATGATGCGCCGGGAAAGGACGATCTGGGGCAGGTTGTCATCGCAGCCGATCGGGCCAAGGATCTGGTCCGCCAGATTCTTGATTTTTCCCGGAGATCCGAGCAGGAGATGCAACCTGTTCAGACGCATCTTGTTGTCAGGGAAGTGCTCAAACTGCTCAAGGCTTCTCTTCCGGAAGATATCGAAATCAAGCAGCGAGTGGCCACCCAAAACACCACCGTTCTCTGCATTCCCACCCGCTTCCATCAGGTGGCCATGAATCTCTGCACCAACGCCTATCAGGCCATGCCGTTGGGGGGCAGGTTGGAGGTTCGTCTTGAGCATGTGGTGATTACCCCTCTTCTCCGCACCCGCTTTCCTGATCTGCTGCGGGATGAATATGTCAGATTGACGGTGAGTGATACCGGCGAGGGAATCACTGCCGAGGCCATGAAAAAGATCTTCGATCCGTATTTTACCACGAAAAAAAATGGCCAGGGAACAGGGCTTGGACTTTCGGTGGTGCACGGTATCGTCTCGCAGTTGGGTGGAGCGGTGTACGTCGAGAGTGAACCGGAGAAAGGAACCAGTCTTTCGGTTTTTCTGCCATCTGTCAGTGAGGAACTTGTCGAAAGACCAGATAAAATGGGAGATACGGTGGCGATGGAGGGGGCAGGTCATATCCTCTATGTCGATAACGAGGAATCCCTTGCTGTCCTTGGCAAGAAGAGCCTCGAACCTTACGGATACACGGTGACGTGCTGTTCCAGCGGTCTCGACGCCCTGGCTCTCTTTGCCAGGCAACCACACAGCTATGATCTCCTGATTACCGACTATTCGATGCCTCAGATCATGGGGCCGCGGCTTATCGCCGAGATTAGACGAATCCGGCCCAATATCCCTGCCATTCTTATCTCAGGCCTTGTAGAGGGGATAGCCGTGAAATACCGACAGGATGACCGGATTGAGGCGATTCTGGAAAAACCTCTGGATGCGGACATCCTCGCCAGGACGGTGCGACATATCCTCGGCGGATCAGTACATCATGGCCATACAGGATGAATGTAAGGGGTTGTGGTGGATTTTTATGGCAATGATAAATCAAATAGGATATCATTTAGGTTTTATTTTCGCCGAAAAATCCTGTACAGGCCGGGAAAAGCCGTGTATGGTGTTGTGGTTTACCGTATAGAATTTCGCCAGGCCAATTTCTGGTAGAGTGTATAATTTGTCAGTTGAATAAGGAGTTGCAGATTGCTGTAACTCTTTTTTTATTTTTCCCCCCAGAATTGCACAGAGCGGGGCCGAACATGAACCGGTTGCAAAGAGTTGGTAGAGGACAACAGCCATGAATAGAGATTTAACGAAAGTACGGAATATTGGTATCAGTGCCCATATTGATTCAGGAAAGACGACTCTCACTGAGCGTATCCTGTACTATACAAACAGGATTCATGCCATCCACGAGGTTCGGGGCAAGGATGGGGTCGGTGCCAAAATGGACTCCATGGAACTCGAAAAAGAACGTGGCATTACCATCCAGTCAGCGGCCACCCACTGTTCATGGAAGGATCTCGATATCAATATCATCGATACCCCCGGTCATGTCGATTTCACGGTCGAGGTCGAGCGCGCCCTGCGTGTACTCGATGGGGCAATCCTGGTGCTGTGCTCGGTTGGTGGCGTCCAGTCCCAGTCGATCACCGTCAACCGGCAGATGACCAGGTACAACGTTCCCCGTATCGCCTTCATCAACAAATGTGATCGGACCGGCGCCAACCCTGAGCGAGTTACTCTGCAACTGCGGGAAAAACTTGCCTTGAATGCTCACTTGCTGCAGTTACCGATCGGTCTGGAGAACGATCTCATCGGTATGGTCGATCTGGTCATCATGAAGGCTATCTATTTTGATGGCGACAGCGGTGAAAAACTGCGGATCGAAGAGATTCCCGCAGGTATGATCGATGCGGCCCTGGAAAAACGCGAAGCCCTGCTCGACGAGGTCTCCATGTTCTCAGAAGAGCTGATGGAGGCCATTCTTGATGGTGGCGAGATCGATACCGCGCTTGTCTACGATGCCATCCGCAAGGGTACCACCAAGCTTGAGTTCACCCCGGTCTTCGTCGGTTCTGCTTATAAAAACAAAGGCATCCAGCTGCTTCTTGATGCGGTCGAAGCCTATTTGCCTTGCCCGATGGATGTTGCAAACTTCGCCCTCGATCTGAAAAATAACGAGGCCGAATTCCAGGTTACCAACGATCCCAAAGATCCGCTCATCATGCTTGCCTTCAAACTTGAAGATGGGCGTTACGGCCAGTTGACCTATGTCAGAACCTACCAGGGGCATCTCAAAAAGGGCGATACTGTCTATAACAGCCGTACCGGTAAAAAGGTCAAGATCGGCCGTTTGGTCCGGATGCATTCCGACGAGATGGAAGAGATCGAAGAGTGCGGATCCGGTGATATCGTCGCCCTTTTCGGGGTTGACTGTGCCTCGGGAGACACCTTCACCACCGACGAAATTTCCTGCTCCATGAGTTCCATGCATATTCCCGAGCCGGTTATTTCTCTTGCCGTCATCCCTGTGGATAACAAGGCCCAGATCAATATGTCCAAGGCCCTGAACCGCTTCACCAAGGAAGATCCGACGTTCAAGACCTTCGTCGACCACGAGACCGGCGAGACCATCATCTCGGGTATGGGCGAGCTCCATCTTGAGGTTTATATCGAGCGCATGAAGCGAGAATACAATGCCGAGGTTGAGGTTGGTGCACCACAGGTTGCCTACCGTGAGACCATTAGCAACAGGGCCGATTTTAACTATACCCATAAGAAACAGACCGGCGGTTCCGGTCAGTTCGGTCGGGTTGGCGGTTATATTGAACCTCTTGAGGAAGGTGATTATGAATTTGTCGACAGCATTGTCGGCGGTGTCATTCCCCGAGAGTATATTCCTTCCTGCGACAAGGGCTTCCAGAAAAGCCTCGTCAAGGGCTCGCTTTGTGGCGCAAAGATTACCGGTGTACGCTGTGTCATCAATGACGGTGCCTTCCATGCCGTCGACTCTTCCGATATCGCTTTCCAGCTTGCGGCCATTGGCGCCTTCAAAGAGGGGTACATGAAGGCCAAGCCCGTCATCATGGAACCGATCATGAAGGTCGCGGTCGAGGGACCATCAGAATTCCAGGGATCGATCATGGGCAGTATCAATCAGCGACGCGGTATGATTATCGGCACGATGGAAGAGGGTAATTATACGGTGGTCGAGGCTGAGGTGCCTCTCTCCGAGATGTTCGGTTACAGTACGACGCTGCGTTCCCTGACCCAGGGTAAGGCCGAATTCACCATGGAATTCGCCAGCTTCAAGCCGGTGCCAAAGAGTGTCAGTGAGGAACTCGTGAAGAAATTCCAGGAAGAGAAGAAGAACGGTTGATCTTCGCTGCAAGAGATACTACATACAAAAATAAGGTCGGGCGTCTACGAGGCGTCTGGCTGTTGGCTGCAGAATATATGCAGGCAAATACGGAATACTAAAGAGGTGAGTGTCATGGCTGACAATGGTGTAGTGGTCAATAATCCGATACGGGCGCTTGGTCTGGACAACAAGGCAGGCGAGGGTCTGCAGAGCATGGGGCTGGTTATTGCCAGGGCCGGACTTGGGAAAACAGCAATTCTGGTCCAGTTTGCCTTGGATTGTATGCTGCTTGGCAATAAGGTCCTGCATGTGTCTATTGGCCAGAGTGTTGATAAGACACGAAAATGGTATGATGATATCCTCTCTCTGCTGACAGATGGCGAGAAGATCGAGACCATCCCCGAGATTTTGCAGAACCGGATGATCATGACCTTCAAGGAGACCTCGTTCAACAAGGTAAAACTCGAAGAACGCCTTGACGATCTGGTCAAGCAGAATATCTATAAGCCCGAGTGTCTGATTATCGACGGCTATGATTTTGAAAACAACGATTATGCCTCGATGGAAGAGCTGCGTGGTTTCATGGCTGACCATGGCCTCAAGATGATCTGGTTTTCTGCCGTGAGCCATCGCGAGGACACACGGATCAGCGCCAACGGTGTCCCTGCCCCTTGTCATGAAGTTGACGATCTCTTTGATATCGTGTTGTTGATCAAGCCGGAAGGTGAGGCTATGAAACTGGACATCCTCAAGTGTGATGACTGTGCAGTGCATCCGGGGACTACCCTGCAACTCGATCCTGCCACCATGCTGATTCAGAAGGGTTAGTTTCGTGGGGAAATGGAGTTCTGCCTCTTGGAAGAGGTAGAATGAAGAAAGCAAGGAAGCGGGATGTCCGGATGGACATTCCGCTTTTTTTATTTTGACACGGATGGATGTATGAAATTCAGACCATGTATTGACCTGCATAAAGGTCAGGTCAAACAGATTGTCGGTTCGACACTCCATGACGAGAGTCCGGATCTGCTCCAGACCAATTTCATCGCCGAAAAACCGGCATCCTGGTTTGCCGAGCTGTACCGGGCCGACCATCTTACCGGTGGCCATATTATCAAGCTTGGTCCGGGAAACGAAGAGGCAGCTCAGGCAGCGCTTGCGGCCTGGCCGGGTGGCCTGCAGATCGGCGGGGGGGTAACGGTAGAGAATGCCGCCTTCTGGCTCAATAAAGGAGCCTCTCATGTCATCGTTACATCCTATGTTTTCACAGACGGGGCGTTTCAGAGAGATCGACTGGATGGACTGGTGGCGAAGATTGGTAAAGAGCGGCTTGTTCTCGATCTGAGCTGTCGGAAAAGAGGTGATTCCTACTGCATTGTGACCGATCGCTGGCAGAAATTCACCGAGGTTGAGATCAGCGAGCGAGTACTCGCCGACCTCTCCCTCTCCTGTGATGAATTTCTCATCCACGCCGCTGATGTCGAAGGCAAGTGCGCGGGGGTGGAGGTCGATCTTATCGACATGCTCGGGCGCTGGTCACCGATTCCGACTACCTATGCCGGCGGGATTCGCAATATGGAGGATCTTGAGGTTATCAGGAAAAGGGGAAAGAATCGGCTCGATTTCACTATTGGAAGTGCCCTCGATATCTTCGGCGGTCGCCTCTTTACCTATGACGAGGCAGTAGCCTTCGGTCGGCAGTGATAGTTCTTGGGAACTCCGGCTGGTGCCTGCCTGCGAACTCTTTCCTGCAGGCTTCTTGACCTGGTCCATATCTTCCGATACAATCCGGTGGAAGAGATTCTTTTGTGGAGAGTAACGAAATGGGACATTTTTTGAGGGATACGGCGGCATGGAGCTGAGCAAGGAAAAACAGCGAAAGGACATTGAACGGTTCATCCAGAAAATGCCAAGTCTGTCGACGACCGTTGCCAAGGTCATGGAGATCTGCAGCCGGACCGAAACTTCTCCCAATGAACTCAATAAAGTTATCTCCCTCGACCCTGTTCTCACCGGTCAGGTGCTCAAGCTCATTAATTCGGCCTACTATTCATTGAACAGCAAGGTCACCTCCCTGACCCGGGCCATCACCATGCTCGGCATGAACACAGTGAAGAACATGGCGCTCAGTACGGCCATCATCCGTCATGTCTCAGGTACCAAGAAATCAAGGGCTCTACCTACCTCGAAGTTCTGGGCCCATTCGATCAGTACCGGAGTGAGTGCCAAGCTGTTGGGTATGGCCAAAGGATTGGCAGTTATGGAGCGGGAAGAGCTCTTCCTGGCTGGTCTTCTTCACGATCTCGGCAAGGTGCCCTTTGGTGATGAGTATACCGAGGTGCTATTCAGGGCAAAAAAGGAACAACTTCCACTCGTGGAGGTGGAGCGTGAGCTGATGGGCATGGACCATCAGGAGGTAGGGCTGATGATTGCCGAGAAATGGAAATTGAATGAGGTGATTTCAGCTACTATCAGCCAGCATCACGGAGGTGCGTCGCACAACAGTGTGCTCGGGGGCCAGATCGCCTTTGTTGCCCTTGGCAATATTTATTCAAATATCTTTGATTTCGGCTACGCCGGTGACCCTTTCCCCCTTGAATCTGAACTGGAAAAGAATCTCGACATAGTTGGCCTGAGTCTCCAAGAATTCGGGGCCATCGCCGGCAGTGTTGAAGAAGAAATACGTAAGGCACAGATATTCCTGCAGATGTAATTCGACTGTTACAGAGAAATAAAACATTGAAATGCCGTGGCTGGCATAGGGCGCCAAAACGAAACGGTCGGGAATGTGCTCATTGTTTCGGAACGGCTCCTGAGTGGAGACGATGATGAAGGTGCGATTTTGGGGAGTGCGGGGGTCGATTCCCTGCCCTGGGCCAATGACCCAGAAATATGGTGGAAACAGTGCCTGTATTGAATTACGGGTCGGAGAGGAGGATCGGCTGGTGATCATCGATGCCGGTT
>JAUYSF010000258.1 GCA_030696435.1 Desulfoprunum sp.
AACATGGCTTCTCCAAGATAACTATTTAAATTGATGGAGAATATTGTAACACGGACGCACTTTTTTTGCCATAGGAAAATAGGAATATTATTTAAAATATCAGATGCTTATGCTTGAAATGGCTTTTTGCGAGTTCATCAATATTGATGGCGTCGTAAAAAGCCCGATCTCCTTCGTTGTAGGTTTTTGGCAGGCCTTCGACATACTATGCGTATTGTCGAGAACCTGCCAAAAACACTACGCCTTGTATGTCGAACTTTTTATCTAGCCATCTGTGATCTTTGTGGCGACTTTTTACGAGTTTATCAATATTGCCCCCGCCCTTGCATTTGGTCGCAGTATTGGCGATAATCAGGCAACTGATTAACGATCAATCCGCATAATATGAGCAGATATTGGAGGAGCGTATGCAACTGAGCAAATTGAAACTGCGACGGCTGTTATTGTGGACCTCCTTACTCATCCTCGCAGTGCTGAATCCGCCTCTATCGGGCTGGGCTGCTGAGCCTCCTGCTGCGGATCAGTCTGCCGAAGAGATAGTGCTGTTTAACTGGTTGGAGGATATTCCCCAGTCTGTACTGGATGCCTTTACCCGGGAGACAAAAATCAGGATCAAATATGAGGTGTTCAACTCCCAGGAAGAGGCCATGGCAAATATCCGGGCCGGGCATGTCTACGATGTGGCCGTACTTGATGGTCGCTTTGTGCCCCTCCTGGCAGGTGAGGGGTTACTCAAAAAACTGAATTACGAAAATATCCTCAACTTTAAGTATATCTCGCCCAATTTTCGCGGCTTGATCTATGACCCTGAAAATCGCTTCTGTGTGCCCTATTCCTGGGGGACAACGGGCCTACTGGTCAATACCGGCCAGGCCCACCCTCCCATCAAGCGCTGGGCCGATCTCTGGGATACACAGTACGCCGGTAAGGTGGCAATATCGGCGAGTTATCCACGTGAAGCGATTGGCCTGACCCTCAAAACGCTGGGATACTCGGCCAATTCAGAAAAGCCTGCCGAGGTTAAGGCCGCTCTCGCCAGATTGCTGCAATTAAAACTCGCCCCGTCATTCCTCTATCGCTATTACCCCGACTTTGGCACGCCCTCCATGGCAAGCGGAGAAGTTGTAATTGCCGTAGGCTTCTCGGGGGATTTGTTGGAGAGCCAGAAAAAAGGTCTGTCGGTTGAGTATGTCCTACCCGAAGAAGGGCTTCTTCTCTGGGGAGACACCTTTGTGGTACCATCGAGCAGTCGCAACCAGGCCACTGCCGAGAAGTTCATCGATTATATCCTGCGGCCCGAAATCAGCGCCGAGATTGTCAATCAGAAATATTACGCCAGCACCAATGAGGCAGCACAACCTTTTGTGCAGCCGGAAATTCTTAAAAACCAGGCTATCTATCCAACCGATGCAATGTTGATGCAGGCCGATATCATTCAGGCGCTCAGTCCGGAAGGCCAAAAACTGTATGATACAATCTGGCAGCAGTTTCTTGATGCAAACCCTCAACCTCACTAAAAGTTGCTATGAACCAGAGATAGATGTCCACGATACGTCGACCATCTTCATTGTATAATCGCATTTTGGCGGTGATGGCTGTGATCTTTACGCTCATGACCGTTTTCATCGTCGTCGGAATTCTACTGTTCGTCTATAAAAACGAGAGCATTTTCTGGCATGAGCGCCAGAATGAAGCCGTCCATAATGCTGCCAATCAGGTGGCCGACTATATAGATAAGAATGAGAAAATTCTCCATTGGCTGGATCAGTTCGGCTACGATGAGATGCAGAGCAGTCCAGATACATTTCAGGCAGTCCTGAAGGAGAATCCGGCATTTCTTGAGATCGCCTTTCTCGATGCTAACGGCACTCTGCGACTGAGTGCGGCCAAGAATCATCCTATATTGGCCAATCAGTTCACCGTTCAGCAGTCTCAGTGGTTTCGGGTGGCCAAGTCCGGCAAAAAAATTTATACGCGCATTCAGATATCCCCCAGAGGCGAATCCTATCTCATTTTTGCTATGCCGTCAGAGCAAGGCGGGGTGATGGTGGCCCAGATCAAGATGGACGGTCTCTGGGCAAAAGTGGCAGGGATCAAGTTCGGCAAGAGCGGGAGCGTCTATGTTGTCAATCCGGAGGGTCAGGTCATTGCCCACCAGAATTCTCAGTTTGTCCTGTCGAATCGTAATATCAGCAATAACAAACAGTTTCAGGCCATCCTGCAGGCCTCCGGCAATGACTATGCCGGCACGACGGAAAATCTTGATGGTGTCCAGGTGATAAACGCCTCAACGATGATCAAGTCGACCGGTTGGATTGTCATTGCTGAATTACCCCAGCAGGAAGCGTACGCTCTCACACGCCGGGCCTTGCTCCTCATTCCGCTCGGTTTGATAGTACTCATGACGCTTGCCGCTGTGGCGTTTAGAAAAATACTCGTGCGGGAGTTCCTCCGTCCGGTGGAAATCTTGCGAGCCGGGGCAATACGTCTGAGCCGTGGTGATCTGACCTATCGTCTTGAGACGCCCCCTCGCATGGACGAACTGGGCCAAGTGATGGAAGCCTTCAACAGCATGGCTGAGGATTTGTCTGTCCAACATGCTGAATTGCAGGGGCATGCTGATGAAATGGCCGGCGCCTACCAGCAGATTCAGAGAGAACTCGACGAACGCCAAAAGGCCCAGGCCGCCTTGAAAAACCTCAACGAAGAACTGGAAAACCGTGTTCAGGAGAGGACACTTTCCCTGCTCCAGTCAAATACAGACCTGCTGCATGAAATCGCAGAACGTAAGTCTGCTGAAGAACAACGGGAAAAACTTGAGACGCAGCTTCAGCAGGCCCAAAAAATGGAGGCTATCGGTACGCTGGCAGGAGGCATCGCCCATGATTTCAATAATATTCTTGGCGCAATTCTCGGCAATGCCGAAATGGCTAGAGGTGACACCCTGCCCGGCACGAACGTCGCCGATGATCTGGATGAGGTGATCAAGGCCAGTCATAGGGCCAGGGAACTGGTCAAACAAATACTGGCCTTCAGCCGCCAGGCCGATGCTGAATGCATTCCGCTGAAACCGGCAAACATCATCAGAGAAGCAATGAAAATGCTTCGTCCCTCAATGCCATCAACCATTGAAATACATCAGGAGATTGCTTCAACGGCCTGTCTTATCCTTGCTGATCCGACTCATATCCATCAAATTTTCATGAATCTGTGTACAAATGCCTTCCATGCCATGGAGAGCACGGGTGGCAGGCTTGATATATCTTTACAAGACGTGGAGTTACATCAGGAAGAGTTGAGAAAGGCGCCGGATGTCACACCTGGGCGCTTTATACAGATGTCCATCAAAGATTCCGGCCCGGGAATAGCCCCCGAGGTGCAGGCCAAAATATTTGATCCCTATTTTACCACGAAAGCAGTGGGGAAAGGGACAGGTCTGGGGCTTTCTATTGTCCACGGAATAGTGAAAAGCTATGGTGGTTTTATCTCACTTGTCAGTGAACCCGGAAAGGGGACCGCGTTTCATATATTTCTGCCTGTCATTGCTGAGAATTCCCTGTGCGAGGAAAATGTGATTGAGATGATTCCCCTTGGCAGGGAGCGGATTTTGTTTGTTGACGATGAACAAATGCTCGTGGAAATGGGCAAGAAGATGTTTGAGAGGCTTGGCTACAGTGTTACGACCAGGACAAGCAGTCTTGAGGCCCTTGAAACCTTTCAGGACGCGCCGGATCAATTCGATATCATTATTACTGATCAGACAATGCCGGGCCTGACGGGCTTGGATCTGTCCAGGTGGATGCTCAAGATCCGGCCTGATATCCCTATCATCCTCTGCACCGGATACAGTACGATCATTTCAGAGGAGGCTGCTAAGGCCGCCGGAGTGCGAGAATTCGCTCTGAAGCCGTTGGCCAAGAAAGACATCGCCCAGTTGATCCGAAAAGTCCTTGATGGCGCATGAAAGACCTGGCTTCTTTTTCAGCATTGATGACCACCTTGATTGAGGCTGAATGATTGATAATTATTCAGCACATGATATGGATGAATAATCGATTTCGATACCGATGAACCCAATGCCAACGAACTTCTAAGTTGCAAACGCTTATGTGCTTGGAGTTGCGGGTTGACCGATATGTGCAGGTAAGCAACTGAGAGGGGATGATATGGGCAATTCCGCTTTCCTGAGGGTTCCTGGCTGGCTACAGGAACTTCTCACTGACCCTTTCCGGAGATATCTGATCCTGGGCCTGATGCTGGTGGGAGTCCTGCTTTCCGTCCAGGAACACCGCAGCCAGCAGCAAGCTGGCCTTGAAGGAAAGCAGATATCCTTTTTCTTTCATCCCCAATGCCCGCATTGCCGCAAACAGAAGGAGTTTATCCCCTATCTGCAGGCCAAATATCCGGAGATCTCCTGGAGGACTTACGATACCTCACGCCCGGAAAATGCGAAGCTTTTAGCCGCACTGATGGCCAAAAGCGGTGGGGCGGCCACGGATATTGCCGTCCCCATGACCTTCATCGGTCCGTATGTCATCAGGGGGTATAAATCACCGGAAACCACCGGAGTCCGGCTTGAAAAAGCAATCCTTGCCTATCTTAAGGATGATCCGAGTCTGTATCCCGAAGACGAGCGCGACAACAAGATACGGGAAACTCTGCAGCTGCCGCTGTTTGGTGAGGTCAGATTTGCCGATTATTCTTTGGCAACCCTGGCGGTGATCGTCGGGCTGGTGGACGGTTTCAATCCCTGTGCCATGTGGGTGCTGGTCTATCTGATTTCGCTGATCATGAGCCTGCGGGACCGGAAAAAGATCTGGTTTTTGGTCGGAACCTTTGTCGCCAGTTCGGGGGTGCTCTACTTTCTCTTTATGACCGCCTGGCTGAACGTTTTTCTGTTCCTGGGTTACCTCCGCCCCCTCACCCTGATCGTCGGACTCATCGCCTTGGGCGCAGGTATCCTCAATATCAGGGAATACCTGCAGACCAAGGGGGAGTTGGTCTGCAAGATCGGGGATGCCGGCTCAAAGAAAAAGACCATGAGTAGGATTGATCGGATCGTCAATGCTCCGCTGACCTTTATCTCGGCGTTTAGCATCATTGTTCTCGCCTTTATTGTGAATTCGATTGAGTTTGCCTGCTCGGCCGCCCTGCCCGCGATTTTCACCCACACCCTCTCCCTTAGAAATCTGTCGGTGCTGGAATACTACTGGTATATCCTGATC
>JAUYSF010000379.1 GCA_030696435.1 Desulfoprunum sp.
AAAGTATCTGCGACTCAGAATTCACTGCACCGGAAGACTCAATCCGATTTCGATAGCGATTTCGATCCCGATGGATTCAATGACAGCAACCTGAACAGTTACAAATCAAGATGAAAACAAGAAGGCAAGCAGCACAGCGTAGCCGGCAAAGTTAGCTCTTGTTTTGAAAATGGAATTACACATGAGACACCCGATAAACCTCTTCAATAGTGGTGACTCCCTGTAAAACTTTCATGGCGCCATCCTGGCGCAAGGTAATCATCCCCTCAGAAATGGCCTGTTGTTTTATAGCATTGGCATCGGCAGTTTTGAGGACAAGACTCTTCATTGACTGGCTCATCAAGAGCAGTTCAAAAATCCCACACCTGCCTCTATAACCGGTATGATGGCATTTGCTGCAGCCGGAACCACGGAATACCTTTTTATTTTGAGTTAGGGACGAGTCCAGCCCGAGTCTTCGCAATTCTTCCGGATCGGGCGTGTATTCCTCTTTACAGTGTGAACAGATCATACGCACCAGTCTTTGGGCGAGAATGGCGTTGATTGACGAAGAGAGCAGGAACGGTTCGATACCCATATCGATGAGACGGGTAATGGCACTGGCGGAATCATTGGTATGCAGGGTTGAAAACACCAGATGGCCGGTAAGAGCTGACTGAATGGCAATCTCGGCTGTTTCGGAATCACGAATTTCGCCTATCAAAATAACATCAGGATCTTGCCGGACGATGGACCTCAAGCCGGAGGCAAAGGTTAGGTCAATCAACGGATTGACCTGAACCTGACCGATACCACTGATTTTATACTCTACCGGGTCCTCTATCGTGATGATATTTATATCTGTTTTGTGGATTGTCGTGAGCGCTGCATAAAGAGTGGTTGTTTTCCCCGACCCGGTGGGGCCGGTGACAAGGACAATGCCGTGCGCCGCATGTATCTCTTCGACAAACGGTCGTAATCGGTCATCAGGCATGCCGAGATCGGAAAGTGAGATCAGCACTGAAGATTTGTCGAGCAAACGCATAACAACGCGTTCTCCTGCGGAGGTCGGCAGAGTCGATACACGCACGTCAATATCTTTATTGCCTATCTTCAGTTCGATGCGGCCATCCTGAGGCAGCATCTTCACGTCAATCTTCAGTTTTGCCATGATCTTGATCCGCGACACAAGGGCAGATTGCGCGTGCTTGGGCGGACTGAGCATGTCATAGAGGATACCATCGATCCTCTGTCTGATCTTGAGACTGTTCTGATAGGGTTCGATATGGATGTCAGAGGCGTTATCACGTACGGCCTGAGAAAACATCAGATTAACAAGGCGGACGACCGGCGCGTCACTGGTATCATCGAGTAAATCCCCAACCTCTTCTATCGCCGAGAACAGCCTCTCCGGATCTTCATCGTTGATATCCTGCATCACTTCTTCAGCAGTATCCTGAGTCATATCATAGGCATAATTGATGGAGTTGATAATGACATGCGCAGGACAGAGAACAGCTCGGGCACCCTCCCAACCGAGGATATGGCGAATATCATCGGCTGGCTGAAAAGAATATGGATCGTTGATGGCTATATAGGCATCATCAAAATCAGCAATTGGAACCATCTTGTTTTTCTTCAAAAAACCAATACTCAATCGTGATGTAAATTCACTCTGTATTTCGGTGGGCAGAGTCGATATCAACTCCATATCAAACTGAATAGCCAAGGCCTCCAACAGATCGATTTCATCAATTTCTTTTTGCTGTATCAGGATTTTACCAATACGTCCACCCGTAGACGCCTGGGCATCCAAGGCAGTTTGGAGTACGGCCGAGGATATCTTCTTCTTTTCTATGAGAATCTCTCCGATCCTCTTTATAAGATATAATTTTTTCATACGTATTCGTATCCAGGCTATTCTTTTCCCGGACGATTCTTCTGTAATTTCTCAATATTTTCCTTTGCAATCTGCACCAGAGAAAAGCCTTTTTTACTGGGATCAGTTGAGGCAGGTGCAACAGCGGATGTCTCAGTGGAAATAACGGCCTGATACATTTCCATAGCCTTTGCCGGTTTTCCCTCATACTCATAAACTACGCCGAGATTCAACAAGGCAAAAGGGTTTTTCGGATCATTCTCGAGGGCCATAAGAAAAAAATCCTTCGCCTCCTGGAAGTTGTTCTTCCGGAGCTTTTCATAGCCCATATCCGAAAGGGCCATGGAGTGTCCCGTGTTCACCACATTCTGTCCCTTGTTGTGCAGTTGAGGTATCGGCTTATCAACATCATCTTCTTTTTTTAAGGTTATTACGGAGAGGTCTGCCGGGTTTCGTATTATATGTGGAGTGATAAATATAAACATATTTGTCTTGTTGCTGCTCCGAGTCTCGGTTTTAAACAAGCGACCAAGAATTGGAATATCACCGAGAAGCGGTACGCTCCATACGCTGTTTGTAGCGTCCTGACCAATGATGCCACCTATCACTACCGTATCCGTATCATTGAGTATGACCGTTGTATCGGCGGTTCGTTTATAGGTGGTAGGGCGGAATTTATCGCTTGGGTCATTGCCTTTGAGTTTAACGATCTCCGTCTTGATCTCAAGCCGCAGGGTATCAGCCTGATTGATATGGGGAGTAATTGTCAGTTTCGTGGAAACGTCTTTGTACTCATACTGGGTATAATCCTGCTCAGCCGAGGTGGTGTTTTGACTTGTGATATAGGGAACATTTTCGCCGACACTGATTTCCGCTTTCTTATTATCGGTGGTGAGTATCTGTGGTGTTGAGATGATATTGATGTCGCTATCGCTTTTATAGGCTCTTAATATTGCTGCTATATTTGGAAATGTAATCCCGCCTATCTGTATACCCTGCTTGAGTACGCCAAGAGAAAACCCGGTTGGTAAAGAAGGATCTTTGCCATTTATCCCGCTGATCAAATTGTAAGCTGGATCGGTATTACCACTGAAACCACTCACAAGCTGCCCAGTGCTATCAGCAAAAACTCCGCCACTTATCCACTGCACCCCCACATCAAAGGATTTATCTGTATCGACTTCCATAATCAAGGCCTCCAGATAAACCATGCGCCGAGGAATATCGAGTTTTTTGATCACTTCTTCAATAACGCTGAATTCCTCCTTTGAAGCGATAATTATGAGTGAATTTGTCTCTACATCCGCTGTAACCTTCACATCTCTAGATATTGCGGGAATCTTGACCCCTTCTTTGTCTGTTGATTGCTTTTCAGGCAAGGCGGTAAGGGTCTTGGCCAATTCTACGGCACTGGCATTCTGGAGATAAAACACATGAATATTTCCCTCTCCCCGCTTAACTTCCGTATCGAGTAAAGCTACCAGATTTTTTACACGTACAATATCTGCTGTGCCGGCAACAACAACCAGGGCATTGATCCTTTCATAGGGCACAACTTTAACGGAAGGAGCCGAAGTATTTTCTTTTCTGGCAGCGGCAGCCTGCTGATAGATGGTGCCAAGAATTTTAGAAACAGACTCAGAAGTTGCATACTTCAAAGGAATAACTACGATATCTTCCTTGAAAAACTCTACATCAAGGGCTTCAATAATGGCCAGAAGCCGTTGTATATTGGAAAGAGTCTCGGTAACGATGAGCATGCCGGAGGGGGTATGGGCAATCACTACCGAGGTTTTGGAAACAAGCGGTGCCAGGACTTTTTTCATCTCCTCCGGCGAGCTGTATTTTAATGGAATCAATTGGGTAACTATTTTATCTTCCGGATCTGAGCTTATGTTTAAGCCCAGGGTCTCAATATTCTGGGAGCGGGCCTCCGCAGAGGGCAGAATCTTGATAACTGATCCGGCAGTTACAGTGGTAAAACCATGCACATCCAAGACAGATTCGAAAACCCGGTATGCCTCCTCCTCAGATATTTTTGTTGGTGATACTATCGTCACATTGCCCTGGACTGTTTTATCAACAACAAAGTTTTTACCTGTAAGTTCACTTATATACTTAATAAATGTCCGGATATCGACATTGTCAAAATCGATAGTTATAAAGCGTTTGCCCGCATCTTTGCCTGGAGGGGCACCTGGGAGTGTCGAATTTTCAGCGCCATCAGTCTGCATTGGCAGCAAACAAAGTAACAGGGCAAAAATGAGGGAATATTGAAAGTGTATTTTAAACATAGGCCTTGAATTATTGGGAAGGTTGTGTTGGCAATTGGAGATTGAATCTCCGGGCTGGGCGTATCGTTGTCGGCTGTGTTTCTTCTGCGGGAATATCGGCTGGTAAAGGCGCTGCCTCATTAATTACCTGCTCCGGCCCAGGTAATGTTTCCTCTTGTCGTACTGCCGGGGCTACTGCTGTTGGCATGGAGGTGGTATATTTGGCCGCCTCGGTCATATCGAGGATCTCATCCTTGCTATTATAATTCAGGACGACTTTCCCCCTGACTATCTCTTTCAAGATTGCTCCTTGGACCATCTCCCCCAGTTGATAGATATCCTGCGTCTTTTTCCCTTTCTCCAATATAATCGCTCTACTCTCATCTTTTTTGCCGATGATCGTGCCGAGCAAAACGAGATCAAGGGATGTAGCCTGTAAATTTTCGAGGTCTCCAGCGGCGGATTTTTCTTCCTTATTGGCAGAAGGCGGTGGCCCAAAGAGATTGCGTTCAAGAACAATGCGGGCATCATCCTCCACCGTACGCTTGAGTATGATTACTGCCTGCTTTTTTTCAGGCACCTGGGCGGTAAGCTGCTTTTCATCACCAGGGACAAACAGAACCTTCTCAACTATTTTGTAAAATCCCTCAACTGCCAGGACACAGCCCAAAGTGATAAACAGTAATGGCAGGATAGCCGAGATGCGTGTCTTCATAGCGTAGCCTCTCAGAGTCCAAACCGAAATGTTGGCTTTTGCAGACTTCCATTGACCCTAAAGGGAATCGTGGATTTTTTATACTGCTTCAGCAAAGTACGCACTTCGTTCTGGAGAGTCGGGCTGTTTTGTATGAAACCGGCCTGCGGAGCGACATCCCCAGTTACAGTTATGTCGCTGATATACCACGGGGAAATCACGCGCACCGTACTCGAAAAATCGGCAGACAGCTCTTTCCCTTTCATCTTTCCCTTTGACACCTGCAATTCCTGTTTGTCGTATTTGATTTCCATTTCCATCTGTTGAAGATCAATGGCATTCATGGCCAAAATAGGTTGAACAAGAGAGATTTTTCCTGCCATGAGCTTCACTTTCCCTTGTGCTTTCCCCGCCATATACTGATTGATCACTGCAGAAAAGCTGCCGGTGAAATCGAACAGGCCCGAGATCTCACGTTCAAGTACGTCGTGAATCGGCTTCATCTCTGCAAGGTTCATGTTCTGTATCTTGATCTGCTCTAGAGAAAACTGGTTGTCCTTTCGCTCAAGATGCAAGGTTCCGCTAAATTGTCCTGAATAACTTTCACCCTTCAGCTCAAATACCTTTCCAAACGCAGTCAATGCCGGTGATATTGTAATGGAATTCAATTTGACAAGGGGAGCTTTTTCTTGTTTTGGTAGAGAAAAGCTCACACCCTCAAGGGAGATGCTGAGCGGAAAATAATAGGCAAGATGCCCTATTCTGCACTCAGTGCCACTAAAGAGTTTCTGGGCCTGTTTAACGCAATATTTCTTAAAGATATCCTCTGGAAAGCGCACATACAACAACACTGCGGTAAGCAAAACTGCATAACAACAATAGAAGAACCAACGTAGATATGCGCTTGCGCTGGAGATCATGGGCCACTCTCTTCAACAAAGGTGGTTATCTGCATAATTACATCAATATCCCCTTGTTCCTTTGCACTTTCCTGAATGGAAATCCGGCGAAGAGAAACAACATTCTCAGCGGATTCAATCAATTTCAGGAAGGCAACCAGCCCCTCCAGAGTTGTTTCCTGTAATTTCATCTCCACCAAAGACTCCCGTAAAGGACCTTCACCTTCGGCTATCGAAGGTTTCATATATTTTATTTTTTCCTTTACCTTTGCCTGTTCCGCCTGCTGGTCCAAAAATGAAAAAAGGGCGAAGTCATTGGATCGCTTTGCCAATCTGTCTCGAATGCCCCCTTCTTCTTTCTTTACCAGTAGATACTCCTGGCGTAATTTCTTGATTTCCTGAAGATCCTCCTGTCTTTGCTGCACGGAATGTAACAACCTTGATCGTGAATCAAAATAGGGAGAGATCATCAGCTGGTAAACAAAAAATATCAGCAGAATTAAAGACGTACAAATAAGCAAAATTCTCTGGCGGTTATCCAGTTGGTCGAATCCGCTTTTCTCCCTGAGGGCCTTCAGGGCTATGTGTGCAAAGAGAGAACTCATCTTGTCAACGCCTGAGATCAAGTTTCAATTCAAAATCCACCGCACCACCCTTTGAAGAAAGATTTGCCGAGCTGATTTCCACTTTCGAAAAAAATGGGGATTTCCCCAATTCCTTCTGGACATTATCAACAATATTGAAATTCTCGGTTGTCCCTTTGATTCGGACATCATTCTGATCTGCAACCATTTTGATAATCTTCACCTGCAAGGAAGCCGGTATCCGCTCCGAGACTTCGGCCAAAAGAGTCAGCATTCCCCGGTTTGTCGACTCGGGACCTCCAGCCATATAAGCCTGCTTTGCCTCCTTTATCCGAACCTGGAGCTGCTGGACAGGATTGACAATCCTGGTTACATCCGGAATAGTCTGAGAAAAAACATCGCGTATCTGTCCATCCAAAGCAACCTTCTGCTTTCTCAACATGGCCTGATCATGCCAACAATACGCAATGACAAGAAAAAATAAAAGTGCCATCGGCAGTAAGGCCACCTTGCAATACCTGCGATACTTCTTTATTGACTCTTTTTTCCTCAATCCATCTTTTCTGAAATTGAAAACTCGACCATTTTTTTCCGCACCCAGTGCAAGGGATAATGGCCTGTCCATCGAACCGGCATGCCAGCAAGAGGCAATCTCATCTTCAATCTTCAAAAAGGGCATGGAGCGCATATCGCATTGCTTAACCTCAATCCCTGTCTCGGAATGAAGTGCCTCAGCCAGGCCCGGATAAGAGCCAACAGGCCCTGCAAGATAAAGAGGAATATCCTGGGATTGCAGACCGCCTCTGGCTGCCAGAAGTGTCTGCCACACTGCCCTGGCGAATGCCGAGTAAACCAATGCAAGATTTTCCGGTCGAAGGGGAAAGACATCAAGACGGTCCTCGGTCAGCCGGAAGCCTGCCTGTAGACCGACATCAAAAACCAGTGGACGAACAAGAGCTATCTGTCCTGCGAAAATCAAGACCAGCACCGCTTTGCGAAATCCAACGTCAAGGAAAATATAATCTTCCGGGATATCGGCTAGTCCACCAAGCCGTGCAGCACCATACGTCCCGCTGATTCCGAGAGTTTCCGGATCAACCGCCAACCTCTGCAGAAGTTCAAGCTGTTCGGCAAGAAAAGCTCTCTCGGCTATTGCCGTAATTACCGAGGAATTCTTTCCTTTTTTATTGGCAAGCAGAAAATCAAACACTATTCTTTCCGCTTCAAGGGAGGAGGCCTCTGCAAGTTCACCTGGTATGACTCTGCTGATCTTATTTTTATCGGCAAAAGGAAACAGCAGATTACGGTAGAAAAAATGTTCCGCACCAAGAGATACCCAGCAGGTGCCTTCCTTGTAGCCAACCTGCTCGATAACCTCTGAGATAGCTGTTTCCAGAGACCCAGACCCGACCTCAGCTATACCGCATGCCGTGACAATATGTGTCTTGGCGACGCAATTCACCATGACCCCGGTGACGAGATCGTCGTGAATATCAAGAGCAAAAATCGTACTCACCATTATCTCACTCTACCTTGCGGATCAATTCAGTAACCTTGCCTTGCTGTGCCCTTCGTACCACGGTTACAATCTTTCGTTTCAGGGTATCCAAGACGCCCGTGGCTTCCAGAGAAAAGTATGTACTTGCGGTGGTCGCAAATCTCTGATCAAAGACAACATCTCCCGGCCAGGAAGGGATATTTAGATACCATGTGGCATTCGCCAGAAGATCTTTATTGGCTTTGTCCCGGCGAAACTCATCCATGCCGGACGCAAGGTCCTTGGTCACCAGTGGATTAATCGCCTGAAGAAGCTCCTTGTCTGCAGTGTTGAGATTGACTTTGCCATCATGCCCATAGACTGTAATAAATTGAGACAGCGCTTTTTTCCCTTCAAAACCAAACAACAGAGCTGGCGTAACACCCTTGACCAGCAGGAGTTCCTCAACAAATTGAACAGGCCCATTCTTACATGAATATCCTGGAGAAAGAGACTGATAATAACTGTTTTCCGCCCCGGCATCCGATTCCCTGTCGTCTGCATCCAACCAGTCAACGAGTGAATCAACAATCCCTTTTGCCACTGTTTCTCCCTCGACAGCAAACTCTCCCGATAAAAGGAGGCGTGTGAAAATCTCCCTGGCCCCCGTTCCAACCTCCCCGCTTTCGCCAAGACTGTTGACCTGTAACCTGCCGGAAAGGTCTGTTATTTTCAGGCTCAAGTTCCCTTGGCTGAAAAGCCCTGAAAGATCACCTCGATCTACTGTAGCCCAGTCCTCCAGAAGCGAATCAAAAGTGGTCTCTTTGCCATCTTTTTCAAGCAGAGTAACCGCAAGGT
>JAUYSF010000019.1 GCA_030696435.1 Desulfoprunum sp.
TTTCCGTGATTCCTCGTGCCTTTGCGGAATTATGAGCAATTTCTCGAACTGTCGAAGTCATTTCTTCGGAAGCTGCAGCGACCATATTCACATTGGTGGAGGCCTGTTCACTCGCCGCTGCCACATTGCTCAGATTGGCACTCATTTCCTCCGTCGCAGTGGCGACTCCGTGCGAACGTGACAACATATTTCCCGCGCCCTTCGCCAATTGTTGGGCAATACCGGTTAAACTGCTGGAAGAGGCTTGCAGCGTCTTGGAATTTCCGGCAATTTCCTTTATCAAAGACTGCAGCTTATCCATAAAGGCATTGAACCATTTGGCCATATCGCCGATTTCATCTTTTGCCGTGGTTTCGATACGTTTGCTCAGGTCTCCTTGGCCTTTGGATAATTCCATGAAAAAAGTGACCATGGCGCTCACCGGCCGTAAAATGGCCGCACTGATGCTGTAGCTCAATAAACTGATTATCACAAGCATTACAAGGGTAAAGGCGATTAAGCCTTGAAGCACCCAGTGTTGAATATCGGCCGTTTTTTTCTCGATTGCGGCGCTTTCCTGGTTGGCGGCAGTAACAACCTGGTTAATTTTGGCGCGATGCTGTTCGTAGAGACCATCGAGTTCCGCGCCAATGGTTCCGGCTTTGCCAAAATCGTTGTTTTTGATGGCCGGAATAAATTCATTGTTGACGACGGTGAAAAATTTGAGGGCGGGTTCATACGAATCAACCAGCAACAAGTTATGCAAGGCACCCGGTGCAATGCGGGACTTCCAGAAATCATGACGCCCGCGAAAATCCTTTTCCAGACCGGCAAAACGATTGAGCAATTCCTTGCCCCTGGGAGTTTCCTTTGCTTCAAGAACTTGCTTGGTAACCAGATAGGTTTCGATGATATATTCAGGCGGCGGCAGGATATCGGCTACCAGGTCCTTGTTATTGATGATTTCATTATATAAAGACCCGTTGACGGCCACGACCTGCATGAGCTGATGACTGAAAACAAAATAACCGATAAAGCCGATAATCGCAGTACCCGCTAAAAGAGCCAGTTTGGCTTTCATTCTCAAATTGTTGATGACTGTCATTGTGTCCCCTTCAGCAGGTTGATGTACCGGTTAATTTCACCCTAACTTTGCAAGAAATGAAAAGCGGATAATTTTCCCGAGGTTTTCGGCTCATACAGCGTGGTATCTACACTCTTCTAATTAAGGAGAAGAAAGTCAAGATAGTGGTGCAGAAACCCAGCTGAAAAGAAATTTGATTACGAAATCCCAAGAATCTGTTTTGCCGGCCTAAAAAATCAAGGAGTTGACAAAACACACCGTCTCTTATATATAAAAACCATCGCTAGGGGTGCAATCTCGCTGAGAGGAATACTTCCAACCCTATGAACCTGATCCGGCTAATATCGGCGAAGGGAAGCGGACAAGACAAACGACCCCTGGGGATTTTTACCAGTTTTCCGGCCATTATGCCGCTTGCCCTTTCCCGAAAAGGACAAGCGGCTCTTTTTATTTTGGGGTGTCCGGCATGGACATTATCGTCAACGGAGAAAAAGAAACCGGTCCGCCCTGTACGATCGCCGAATTGGTGACGCGCAAGGGGCTGGCGCCGGGGGCGCTGGTTGTCGAGCTTAATCAGCAGATTATTCAACAAGGACAGTGGCAGGCTATAGAGCTTAAGGCGGGCGACAGGCTCGAACTGCTCAGCTTTGTCGGTGGAGGTTGAACCATGAAGGACGATGTGCTGCAACTGGGGAGCGTCAATTTTACCAATCGGCTGTTCACCGGCACTGGCAAATTTGCCGCCAATTCTCTCATTCCGCTGATGCTTACGGCCAGCGGCTCGCAGATGATCACCGTAGCTCTCAGGCGGATCGACGCCACGGCCCAGTCGGAAAATATTCTCGAATATATCCCGAAAAACGTCACCCTCCTGCCCAATACCTCCGGGGCCCGGACCGCCGAACAGGCGGTACGCATTGCCCGCATTGCCCGCGAGGCCGGATGCGGCGATTTTATTAAGATCGAGGTCATCACCGACATGAAGTACCTGATGCCGGACAATTGGGAGACCCTGAAGGCCACCGAGATCCTGGCCAAAGAGGGCTTTGTCGTTCTGCCCTATATCCTGCCCGACCTGCCGCTGGCCAAACGGCTGGAATCGGCCGGAGCCGCGGCGGTGATGCCGCTTGGTGCGCCCATCGGCAGCAATCGCGGCCTTCTGACTATGCCGCTCATTGCAATGCTGATCGACAACTGCCGGGTACCGGTGGTGGTCGATGCCGGTATCGGCCGACCCTCCCAGGCCGCGGCGGCCATGGAGATGGGGGCCGATGCCGTCCTGGTGAACACGGCCATTGCCACGGCCAAGGACCCGGTCGCCATGGGCAGGGCCTTTGATCAGGCGGTCAAGGCCGGACGGGCCGCCTACTTGGCCGAGTTGGCCGACCAGTCGGATCTGGCCCGGGCCTCGTCGCCGCTCACCGGCTTTCTTCGGTAAAAAGCAGGGTAATTGCCCACCAGAGAGGAGTGCCCATTGTCTTTGTATCAGATTATCGACCAGTACCGGGGGTTCAACTTCCCGCAGTTTTTCGAGCACGTCACCGATACGGCCGTTATGCGCAGTCTCGCCAAGGAAAAGCCGGGTGTCATCGATTTTCTCAACCTGTTGAGCCCGAGAGCCGCCGGTCACCTGGAGTCGATGGCGCAAAAGGCCCATCAACTGACGGTGCAGTATTTCGGCCGGACCATTCAGTTCTTCATTCCCCTCTACATCTCCAACCACTGCGCCAACCAGTGCGCCTACTGCGGCTTCAACCATAAAAACAATATCTTGCGTCGTAAACTGAGCCTTGGAGAAATCGAGCTGGAGGCCCAGGCCATCGCCCGCACCGGCATGCAGCATGTGCTCTTTCTTACCGGCGAGGCCCCGCACCATACCCCTATGGAGTATCTGATAGAGGCCGCCGAATGCTTAAAGCGTCATTTCGCCTCGGTGGCCATCGAGGTCTATCCCCTTGAAACGGATGAATATCGCCGCTTGCAGCAGGCCGGTGTGGACGGCATGACCCTGTTCCAGGAGACCTACAACGAGGAGGTCTACCGCCGGGTGCACAGGGCCGGGAAAAAGATGGACTACCATTGGCGGCTGAATGCCCCGGAACGAGCCGCCCAGGGCGGCATGCGCGTCGTCAACCTCGGGCCGCTGCTGGGACTCGCCGAGCCGCGCAGCGAAATCTTCTTCACCGGCCTGCATGCCCGCTACCTCGACGACAAATATCTGGAGGCCGAGGTGGCGGTCAGCCTGCCGCGCTTCAACGCCGCCGAGGGTGATTTTCTCCCGGATTATCTGGTGGACGACAGGACCTTTGTCCAGTTCATGACCGCCCTGCGCATCTTTTTGCCGCGGGCGGGCCTGACCATCTCCACCCGGGAAAACGCCACCTTCCGCGACCGCATCATGGCCCTGGGGGCCACCCGTTATT
>JAUYSF010000050.1 GCA_030696435.1 Desulfoprunum sp.
ATGCGCATGCTCGACAACGTTATCGACATCAATTATTACGCGGTTAAAAAGGCACGTGATTCCAATCTGCGGCACCGCCCGGTAGGCCTGGGCGTGATGGCGTTTCAGGATTGCCTGTATGAAATGCGCGTTGCCTACGGCAGCGATGCGGCCGTGACGTTTGCCGACCAATCGATGGAAGCGGTTTGCTACTACGCCTATTGGGCTTCCACCGAATTGGCGCGCGAGCGTGGTGCTTACACCACTTACAAAGGGTCTCTCTGGCAGCAGGGAATTTTGCCGATCGACACGCTGGACAGGCTGGCGCGCGAGCGCGGCGCTTACGTGGATGTCGATCGCTCATCGACGCTGGACTGGGACGCCCTGCGCCAAAAGATTGCTCGCGATGGCATGCGCAACTCCAATTGCACCGCGATCGCGCCGACCGCCACCATCTCCAACATCATCGGTGTCGACGCTTCCATCGAACCCTGCTTTGGCAATCTGTCCGTCAAGTCCAATCTCTCGGGTGAATTCACCATCACCAACAGCTACCTGGTACGCGACCTCAAGCGCCTGGGGCTTTGGGACGATGTGATGGTGATGGACCTGAAACATTTCGATGGTTCATTGAATCCGATTGACCGCGTTCCGGCTGACATCAAGGCCTTGTACGCAACCGCTTTCGAGGTGCAGGCGCACTGGCTGGTGGAGGCCGCGGCACGGCGCCAGAAGTGGATCGATCAAGCTCAATCGCTCAACATCTACATGGCCGGTGCCTCGGGCAAAAAGCTCGACGAGATCTACAAGCTGGCCTGGATTCGGGGTTTGAAGACGACCTATTATTTGCGCACCATGTCGGCTACCCATGCCGAAAAATCAACCGTCAGTGCAGGGCGAATGAACTCGGTGTCATCCGGCAATCCATCGCATGGCCATGGTGGCGCCGGCAGCGCGCTGGATATCGCGGCTGTCGCGGCAAGGATGCAGATGTCGGAGGGCCCTGCCACAGACATCAAGTTTTGTGGTGTCGATGACCCAACTTGTGAGTCATGCCAATGAGGCCTGAAGCGCGGCCAGCGGTGTCGCCTTGCGATGCTGCTGCACAACACTTGACGACCCAAGGGGCTAGTGATGTGAATGAACACTTTTCATTTCATTTCGCTGCTCGCATAATCGCCTGATTGGAACTATTTATGTTGAACTGGGACGAAGAAATAAAACCTTCCGCGCAATTACCCAACACTCGTGGCTCGTCTGGCAGTCGCCCGGTGGAGTTGTCGCCGTCGTCGCTTCCAGTTCGCATTCTTCATGATGGTGCCATCGCACCGACCCCAGCCAGCGCAAGCGCAGCCGCGTCGAACCTCCCGCAGCGCGTCAACGCGGCCGACAAGCGAATCATCAACGGCAAGACGGATGTCAATCAACTGGTTCCCTTCAAGTACAAATGGGCCTGGGAAAAATATCTTTCGAGCTGTGCCAATCACTGGATGCCGCAAGAAGTCAACATGACGCGCGACATCGCCTTGTGGAAGGATCCCAAGGGTCTGACTGAAGATGAGCGCCGCATCATCAAACGCAATCTGGGATTTTTCGTAACGGCCGATTCGCTGGCGGCCAACAACATTGTGCTTGGCACTTACCGCCATATCACGGCCCCCGAGTGCCGCCAGTTTTTGTTGCGTCAGGCCTTTGAAGAAGCGATTCATACCCATGCCTACCAGTACATCGTGGAGTCGTTGGGACTCGACGAGAGCGAGATCTTCAACGCCTATCACGAAATCAAATCGATTCGCGACAAAGACGAGTTTCTGATTCCCTTCATAGAAGCCATCATGAACCCGGAGTTCAAAACCGGTACGCTGGAGGCGGACCGAACTCTGCTGAAGTCGTTGATTGTGTTTGCCTGCCTGATGGAAGGCCTGTTTTTCTATGTCGGTTTTGCTCAAATTCTGGCCTTGGGCCGGCAGAACAAAATGACCGGTGCCGCCGAGCAGTACCAGTACATTTTGCGCGACGAATCCATGCACTGCAACTTCGGCATTGACCTGATCAACCAGCTTAAGCTGGAAAATCCCCAGTTGTGGACCGCAGATTTCAAGGCAGAAATCAAGGCCTTGTTCGAGAAAGCCGTTGAGCTTGAGTACAAGTACGCTGAAGACACCATGCCGCGCGGCGTGCTGGGCATGAATGCGTCGATGTTCAAAGGTTACTTGCGCTACATTGCCAACCGGCGTGCGACGCAGATCGGGCTTGATGTGCTTTTCCCGAACGAAGAAAATCCATTCCCGTGGATGAGCGAAATGATAGATCTCAAGAAAGAGAGAAACTTCTTCGAGACCCGTGTCATTGAATACCAATCAGGCGGCGCCCTGTCCTGGGATTGAGTTTGAAGATGACAAGCAGAATTTCACAAACCGTTGATTGCCCCAAAGAGGTCGAGAACGCTTTGTGCACCCGAGTTCATGGTGCTGGGATTGAACCCAACATCATGAATCGCTTCATGCACTCCAACTCGCATGAAGTGCTCTTTGTAAATTGTTCAAGGAGAAAATAATGGCAACTGCAAAAAAACCGGCCGCAAAAAAGGCCGCTCCCGCGAAAAAAGTAGCGGTTAAAAAGGCTGCACCAGCGAAGAAAGCTGCACCGGCTAAGAAGGCTGCACCGGCTAAGAAGGCTGCACCAGCTAAGAAGGCTGCACCGGCCAAGAAGGCTGCACCGGCCAAGAAGGCTGCACCAGCTAAGAAGGCTGCACCGGCCAAGAAGGCTGCACCGGCTAAGAAGGCTGCACCAGCTAAGAAGGCTGCACCGGCTAAGAAGGCTGCACCGGCTAAGAAGGCTGCACCAGCTAAGAAGGCTGCACCAGCTAAGAAGGCTGCACCAGCTAAGAAGGCTGCACCAGCTAAGAAGGCTGCACCAGCTA
>JAUYSF010000055.1 GCA_030696435.1 Desulfoprunum sp.
ACAGGAGGCATGCTTAAGCAGCATGATGACCATGACCATTGATACAGATCGACAGAATGCACTCTGCTCCCGCTTTACTGAAAAAGCCAAGGCGGTCTCCGCCTTTGTTACAGAAATACGCACCTTTGACGAGGCCATAGACTACTGCCTCGATCTCTGCGATAGGCAGGGCGCCTGCAGGATCAAGATTTCCGGTTGCGACGAGCAGCTCTCCGTGCCGGCTGACGCCCTCTGTGAGCTGAAACAGGAAAAAATTATAGCGGCCCCGGGACTCGACCCGGCCCAATACACCAGACTGCTGGACCGCTGCGTCGCCAGCGGTTTCACCTGCATCAGATCCGATATGCGAGCCCATCTGAGCGGGGTCGATATCGGCTTTACGGTGGCCGATAGCGCTATCGCTGAGACCGGCACCCTGGTCATCAACTGTCCGAGCGAAGAGCTGCGTCTGTCCACCATGCTCAGCGAATACCACGTCTGCGTGGTGAACCGTTCGACCATCGTTGCGGACGCCTTTGCCGCCGAGCAGCAATTGGTGAAATACATGCACAAGACCCCCGATTACACCGCCTTCATCACAGGCGCCAGCCGGACCGCCGATATCGAACGGGTCCTGGCCCTCGGCGTCCACGGACCCCTTGAATTACATATTCTTCTCTTGGAGGATTGATCATGCAGGATGCCAAAAATCTCAAAGAATACCGCAAGGAGATGCAGGAATCCCTTGATAACAATTTTTTACGTAAAGCCCTTGATACCTTTGCCGTGACCTATCGAGCCAGCAGGGCCAGGGCCTTTGCCGAATTCGACGTTGATCAGTTGGTGGCCGATGTGGCCGAGGCCAAGGACAGCGTCCTGCCACGTCTGGCCGAACTCTTTGCGGAATTCAAGAAGAATGCCGAGGCGGCTGGGGTGCAGGTCCATTTCGCCAAGGACGCCGACGAGGCCAATGCCATCATCGCCCAGATTGCCGAGCTGACCGGCTCAAAAAAGATCATCAAATCCAAATCGATGACGGCCGAGGAGACTCTCTTAAACCATGCCCTGGAAGACCATGGCCTTGAGGTGACGGAGACCGACCTGGGCGAGTGGATCATCCAGCTTCGGCACGAAGGTCCGTCGCACATGGTCATGCCGGCCATTCATCTGTCACGCTTCCAGGTAGGAGACCTCTTCACCGATGTAACCGGGGCCAAACAGGAACCTGATATCGAAAAGCTTGTCAAGGTGGCGCGGCGGGAGTTGCGCGGCAAATTCGTCGAGGCCGACATGGGCATCACCGGAGCAAACTTTGCCATCGCCGATACCGGCAGCATCGGCCTGGTGACCAATGAGGGCAATGCCCGGCTGGTCACCACCCTGCCCCGGGTCCATGTGGCCCTGATGGGGATCGACAAGCTGGTGCCAAGCCTTAAGGATGCCCTGAAGATCCTCAAGGTTCTGCCGCGTAACGCCACCGGCCAGAACATCACCTCCTATGTGACCTGGATCACCGGGGCCAATGAATGCGCCTCGGCCATCGGCAAGAAAAAGGAGATCCACTTTGTCGTCCTCGATAACGGACGACTGGAAATGGCCAAGGATCCGCTCTTCTCCCAGGTCTTCCGCTGCGTGCGCTGTGGGGCCTGTGCCAATGTCTGTCCGGTCTACCGTCTGGTCGGCGGCCATAAAATGGGTCATATCTATATCGGGGCCATCGGCCTGATCCTCACCTATTTCTTCCACGGTCCGGAAAAGGCCAAGAATATCGTGCAGAACTGCATCAACTGCGAGGCCTGCAAGGATATCTGCGCCGGCGGTATCGATCTTCCGCGCCTGATCAAACAGGTGCATGTGCGGATCCAGGACCAGGCCGGCCATCCCCTGCCCAGCCTGCTGCTCGGCCAGGTGATGAAGAACCGCAAACTCTTTCACACCCTCCTGCGCACCGCTAAGTGGGCCCAGAAACCGGTGGCCGGCAACGACGGCTTCATGCGCCATCTGCCGATGATGTTTTTCAAGGAGCATGATTTCAAGGCCCTGCCGACCGTGGCCGAGAAACCCTTCCGTGACCGCTTGCCGGAACTGCAACAAGAGGTAGCAAAACGACAGGGGGCAAATCCCCGCGTGAAGATCGGCCTGTTCTCCGGCTGCGTGCAGGATTTTGTCTATCCCGAACAGATGGAGGCCGCCTTCCAGCTCTTTGCCGACCACCAGGTCGCCATGTCCTTCCCGATGTCCCAGTCCTGCTGCGGTCTGCCCCTGCAGATGATGGGTGAGGCCAAGACCTCGCGCGACGTAGCCCTGCAGAATATCCGCGCCTTTGAGAAAGAAAATCTTGAGTACATCGTCACCCTCTGCGCCTCCTGTGCTTCGCACTTAAAGCATAACTATCCGGTCTTGCTGGCCGATGACCCGAAGATGCTGGAAAAGGCGCGGGCCTTTGCCGCCAAGGTGATCGATTTCTCCTCGTTTGCCCACGATATCCTCGGCCTGAAGTCCCAAGATTTTACAGGAGACGGTAAGACTGCAACCTTCCATTCCCCCTGTCACCTCTGCCGCGGCCTCGGTGTCCACGAAGCGCCCCGCAACCTGATCCGTTCCGCCGGTCTTGAGTATCGGGAGGCCGATGAGTCGGAGGTCTGCTGCGGTTTCGGCGGCACCTTTTCGGCAAAATTTCCCGAACTCTCCGCCGCACTTCTGAACAAGAAACTAGACCATGTCGAGGCGACCGGGGCCGAGATCCTGCTGACGGACTGTCCCGGCTGTATCATGCAGCTTCGGGGTGGTTTGAAGAAACGCGGTTCACAGATCATCGTCCAGCACACCGCCGAGGCCCTGGCCTCCCGGCGGAAGAAAGGCGAATAACAGGAAATACCCCTATTTCCCGGCAGGCTCATTGCCGAGAATCGGTTTGACGCCCGAGCCGTGTTGAATGATTTTTAACATCCAAAGAAGTTATACAAAAGAGTTGGAGTAGCCATGTTAACCGCCCTGGTCATTATCTTTGTCCTCGCCTATGCCGCTATTGCCCTTGAACACCCACTCAAGGTCAACAAATCGGCCTCGGCCCTCATTGGCGCCGGCCTGCTCTGGACGGTCTATGCCATGCTGGGAGGCGATCCGCATCTGGTTTCAGAAAATCTCAAAGAGTCGGTGGCGGCCACGGCCCAAATCGTTTTCTTCCTGATGGGGGCCATGACCATCGTCGAGGTGGTCGATGCACACAACGGTTTTTTTGTCATCACCTCACGCATCAAGACCACCAAGCTCACCTCTCTGCTCTGGTTGGTTGGCTTTGTCAGTTTCTTTCTCAGCTCCATTCTTGATAACCTGACCACTACCATCGTCATGATTTCGCTGATGCGAAAGCTGCTTGATCGCCATGACGACCGGCTGTTCTTTGCCGGTATCATCGTCATTGCCGCCAATGCCGGTGGCGCTTGGACCCCGATCGGCGATGTCACCACCACCATGCTGTGGATCGGTGGTCAAATCACCACCCTCGCCATCATGAAGGGGGTCTTTCTGCCCTCTCTGGCCTGCCTCATTGTGCCGCTCACTCTTTTGACCTTTGTCCTGCGCGGCAAAGCGGTCGTCAGTCCGAAGGTGAGTGAAAACGGCAGTGATATCGAAACAACTCCGTTTGAGCAAAATCTGATGTTCGGCATGGGTATCGGTACTCTGGTGGCTGTACCGATTTTCAAAGGGATCACCCATCTGCCGCCTTTCATGGGCATTCTCTTTGGTCTCGGCATCCTCTGGCTGGTCGGTGAGCTGCTCCATCGCAACAAAGAAGACGACTTGAAGGATCATCTGACCCTGACAGCCGCCCTCAAACGCATCGATATGAGCTGCATCGTGTTTTTTATCGGCATCCTGCTGGCCGTCGCCACCCTGGAGCACACCCATATCCTTACGGCCCTCGCCGGATGGCTCGACAAAACGGTTGGACGTCAGGATGTCATCGTCACCCTGATCGGTCTGGCCAGCGCCGTGGTCGATAACGTGCCGCTGGTCGCCGCCTCGATGGGCATGTACGACATGGCCACCTATCCGACCGACAGCTTCCTCTGGGAGTTCATGGCCTACTGCGCCGGGACCGGCGGCTCGATCCTGATCATTGGTTCGGCTGCGGGCGTTGCCGCCATGGGTCTCGAAAAGATCCACTTCTTCTGGTACGCCAGAAAGATCGGCGGACTCGCTGCCCTGGGTTATTTTGCCGGCATTTTTGTCTATATCCTGCAGTATAAACTGCTGCACGGCTGAGAACGGGACATGCAGCGCTATCTGATTCTGGCGGCCGCTGTCCTGATGCAGATATGCCTGGGCGCGACCTATTCCTGGTCGGTGTATGTCCGGCCGATCCGTGAGATAACCGGCCTACTGCAGGGTCCGGCACAGTTACCCTTCACCGTTTTTTACTTCGTTTTTCCGGCGACGATGCTCGTAACCGGCACGCTCCTGCCCCGGCTCGGGCCGCGATTCTGCGCCGTCACCGGTGGTTTGCTGTTTGGCAGCGGTTGGCTCCTGGCCTCGTTCGGCAGCGTACACTTCGCCTTCACCATCACCGGCATCGGTCTCTGTGCCGGAATCGGCGCCGGTTTTGCCTATATCGTGCCGATCGCCACCTGTATCCGCTGGTTTCCTGACAACAAGGGCCTGGTGACCGGTGTCGCCGTGGCAGGCTTCGGCGGTGGGGCAGCACTGGTCAGCCAGACGGCCGGTTGGCTGATGAACAGTCGTGGCTGGCCACCATTTTCAACCTTTTCCCTTTTTGGCCTGATCTTTCTGCTCTGCGTCAGCCTGGCTGGACTGATGATGCGAAATCCCCCCGAAATCGATACGCAACCATCGCCATCGCTATCTTTCAAGAAGGTGCTGCAGGAACCGCAATTCCGCCTCCTCTACCTGGCCATGATCGCCGGATTGGCAGCGGGATTTACAGTAAACGCCAACCTCAAGGAACTCTTTCCGGCAGGTTCTGTGCGGACAGGTATTACCGCCGTTGCCCTCTTTGCCCTGGCCAACGCCCTAGGCAGGATCACCTGGGGCGGGATCGCCGACCGGCTGCAGGCCCTGACGGCCATCCGCTGGAATCTTGCAGGTCAGGCGGTCATTCTGCTGTTTTCGCCCTTGATACTGGTCAGTGAAACCGGCCTCCTGCTCTATGCCGTGCTGACCGGTTTTCATTATGGCGGTGTCCTGGTCCTCTACGCTGCAACCGTTGCCGGCACCTGGGGCCATAAACATGTCGGCCAGGTCTACGGCTGGCTGTTCTCTGCCAATATCCCGGCGGCACTGGCCCCTCTGATCGCCGGCATGGTCTTTGATCATTCTCAGAGCTTCACCGGTGCCCTCCGCGTCCTCGCCGCCATTCTTGTACTTGCAATTTTTCTCACATTCAGAGTCAGAGGAGCTTCTTCCGCTGGCATATCCCCTCTGCAAAGATAAGCAAATTGACAGCACCTCATGTTGGACACAGCAATGGAGACAGGTATTCTCAGCAGGACTCAGCAGGAGGTGGTCGTGGCGAATTCCTCTGCGATGATCACAGCAGGAACCAGAAAAGCAGGCATCCGCTCAGGGCGAAAAGGAGACAAGGAGCGACCAGTCGGCGCCAGGCCTTGGCCAGATCGACCCCGAAGTAGTTGCAGTTGAGCAAAAAGCAGATATGGATCGGTGAGATCATCACCCCGGTAAAACCGGCAAAGGAGGCCAGAACCAAATAAGGGACAGTCTGATGCTGCAGACCCATGGTGTGGAGAAGGCCGAGGAGCAGAGGAAAGGTTGCCCCGACAAAGGCCACATTGATGCCGGCCACCATGCCCACCAGAAAGGGCAGGAAGAAGGCAGCGGCAAAGAGGGCCACCCCGCCGCTGGAAGATCGGGCCATAGCCTCGACGATACCCGCCGCCCCCATGATATCCTTGAACATGAAGATTGCCACGATCACGCCGAGCATGGTCCAGAGACTCTTCTTACGCAGGACTTCGATGAGAAAGTCCTCCCCCAACCGATTCTGCACCATGATAGAGAAAACGGCCAGGATTAGGGCGATAATCACCCCCCACTCAAAGGAAACACCCGGCATCGTCTTGCTGATGAGGGTCTCAAGCCCCACGGCCCCGATGATCGCCACCAGGAGCGGCAATCCCTCCCGCAGCACGGTTCGCCATTGCGCAGGAGATGAGGAGGTCAGCAAATCCGGCCGGTCGACACCCAGCACTCCGGGCCGCAGAAAAAAGAGCCAGCCCAGGACAAACATAGCCAAAACGCCCGGCCAGGTGTTGGAAATAAAGGTGCCAACCGGAATCTCGGCCAGAGACACGGTGAGGATAACGCCGGGGTACAGAGGCCAGGCCAGTTCCCAGACATGGCGAAACCAGTAGTTGATCACCGCCCTATCCTCGTCTTGCATTGTCATCCCTTCGCTCACCGCTTTGACCATCGGGGCCGAGAATACTGCACCCCCCGGCATTGGCAACAGGCCAATCAGGGCCGGAAAGAAGATCAAGCGCAGGCGGGGATTGATAAGATACCCTGATATTGCCTCCATCAGACGTCGCGACTGACCGGAACGTTCCTGGGCATCGGAGAGGATCAGGATCAGACCGACGATGGCCGCCAGGAAGAGAAACTGCTCCTGGGTCACGGCCAACAGACTGACCTCGAATACCCCGGCCAGATCCATACCTGAAAGCAGACCCATGACCATACCGCCCAGAAGAATCGACAGGGCAAGACCGAGTTTATTCCTGATGCCAATGAGCATCAAGATGAAGGCCCCGATGACCTTGAGAAATGGCAGAACCTCTGTAAACCAGTGCATCTTCGCCCCTGTCTCCTCTCTACACTTGTGGCTGGAAAAAGTCGTGCAAAGAGGGAGACCACAGATCGGCCCCCTCTTTGCTTTTCCCCGTAAATCCGCTCTATTTAGCGGAACCGAGCAGTTTTGCCTTGAGATCCTTTGAAACCGGCTTTTCACCGAGCCAGATGGAGAGCATGGCATCATTGAAGTCCTTACCGGGAATCATACCCTTTTCCACCCCGGCAATGTTTACCTTCGTACCGCTTGTCGGGGCATATTCGAGGATGATAACCTCGCCCTTCTTGGCATCGATGAACATGGCGTTAAACTGATCGATGCGCTCCTGCAGACCCTTGAGTTGTTCAGGGCTGTTGTTACCGCTAAATCCCTCGTTCCAGCCATCGGTGAGTTTTTCTTTTTCCACCTTGTCATAGAGAAAGTGCATGACCATACGCTTATGCCCATCGGTGGCAATCACCTCTTTGGCCTCAGCGGCAGGATGTTCGAGGTAGAGCTGAGCGATATAAATATCAAAAACAAATTTAGAGCGGATACCGGCGCCATTGAGCGAAAGGGCCACTCCGTTATCGGTTTTGATCGATTCAGGCACCGGAACCCCGGCAATTTCCAGAGCTGCGGCGGGCAGGGCAAACAGCAGACAAAAACAGACCAGAAAAACATTTCGCATTGCTTTACCTCCTATTTTTCGTATGATGAGGAAATGATTTCCAAATATCGCATTCCTCGATTCCCTTTCTTATACCCACGAATCACGATAGATGGCAAACTTTTTACTCCTTCAGATCTGTCTTTGCAGTGGTCGTCCTCTGCTGGCCAGCAAGTTATATAGAAGACACCTCTTCATCCTGAAACATCATTTTTTTGTTGAGAATCCATGCCTGATACACTGCAGAGAGTTATAGCCAACTCCGGGAATTTTTTCGGTATTGCCTGTGATAGCACCCTTCTGGTCACCGAGGCCTGCCGCAGGCACGATGTTGGCCCCACTGCAGCCGCTGCTCTGGGCCGGGCCCTGACTGGGGCCGTCATGCTCGCTGCTCTGCTCAAAGATGACCAGAGCGTCATGCTCAGATTTGAAGGTGGTGGTCCTTTAGGCAAGATAATCACCGAGGCCGGCTATAATGGCTGGGCCAGGGGCTACGTGGCCGAACCACGGGCCGATGTCCCGCTCAGACAGGGAAAAATCGACGTTGCAGCAGGTCTTGGCCAGGCAGGATTTCTCACTGTGACCAAGGATATTGGTATGAAGAAAAAATACGAAGGTATGGTCCAGCTCTCCACCGGCGAGATCAGCGAGGATATCGCCTATTATCTCTCGGAATCGGAACAGATCCCCTCGGCAATTGGCCTCGGTGTCCATCTGCAACCGGACGGCAGTATAGCCGCGGCCGGCGGATTTCTGGTGCAGTCTCTGCCACCTGCCGATGAACAGCTGATCGCCGGCATCGAACAACAGATCAAAAGTATGGCCTCGGTCACCGAAATGCTCAGAGAAGGAAAAACCCCTGGAGATATCCTGGCAATTCTCTTTGCTGCCATCCCGCACCGGGCCACAACAAGTACGGAATTGACCTACAATTGCAGCTGCAGTCGAGACAAGATGCAACGGGCGGTCTTTTCTCTTGCCAACGCGGAAATCAACTACCTCCTTGATTCTGAAAGCGGCGTCGAGGTACAGTGTGAATTCTGCCGCGACAGCTACCGTTTTGCCCGGGAAGATCTCGAAAAGATGCTGGCCCTGGGAGCCGGTGGCCATTAACAGAAAAGTGCAGAGAGGATGATTTCCCCTGCACTCTCACCCGCACTTCTCATGCCTTTTCAGGAATGACGGTAGATCCACGCCCCAGGCCCTGTTTTCCTCGTCACCAACACTGTCGGTCCTAGCTTCAGTTATTCTTTCCAGTCCGGTCGCAGATACAGCTCGGTCAGCTGTTTTCTGGCAACCGAGGCCGGTGCCTCGGTCAGGGGACAGGTGGCCTTCTGGGTCTTGGGGAAGGCAATGACGCTGCGGATTGAGTCGCTGCCGGTAATGATCATCATCAAGCGGTCAAGCCCAAAGGCCAGACCTCCGTGTGGTGGCGCTCCCAGTTCCAGGGCCCGCAACAGGAAACCGAATTTGTCCTGGGCCTCCTCCTCGCCAATACCAAGGACCTGCAGCACCTTGGACTGCATTGCCCGCTGATGGATGCGGATCGAGCCGCCGCCGATCTCGGTGCCGTTCAGCACCAGATCATAGGCCCGGCTATAGACCGCGGCCGGATCCGTGTCAAGCTTTGCGATATCGGCTTCACGCGGGGCGGTAAAGGGGTGATGGAGGGCCTGAAAGCGTTTTTCCTTCTCGTCATACTCAACAAGAGGGAAATCGGTGACCCAAGTGAAATTGAACACATCTTTTTTAACCAGACCCAGCCGTCTCGCCAGCTCCAACCGTAGCTCCGAGAGGACCTGCAGGACCACGGCAGGTTTATCGGCGCCAAAAAAGAGCAGGTCACCCTCGACAGCGTCAAGCTCACCGGCAATGGTCGCCCGTTCTTCATCGGTGAAGAATTTGGCAATCGGCGACTGCCATTCGCCACCGGCCTTCATCTTGACCCAGGCCAGACCCTTGGCGCCGAACTGGGCGACATACTCCGTCAGATCGTCGAGATCCTTTCTGGATAAGGTGGCGCAACCCTTGGCGTTGATTGCCCGTACCGTCCCGCCGGTATCGGCTATCTCCCTGAAGACCTTGAACCCGCAGGATGAAGCGATCTGGGTGAGATTGACCAGTTCCATGGCGAAGCGGGTATCGGGGCGGTCGGTGCCGAAACGGTTGATCGCCTGATCATAGGTCATCCGGCCAAAAGGCGGTGTCAGGTCAAGATTCAAGGTCGACTTGAACAGGGCGACAATCATGCCCTCGGTCACCGTGATGATCTGTTCCTCATCGACAAAGGACAGCTCCATATCGATCTGAGTGAACTCCGGCTGCCGATCGGCCCTCAGGTCTTCATCCCGGAAGCATTTGACGATCTGGTAGTAGCGATCCATGCCGGCAATCATCAGGAGCTGTTTGAAGAGTTGGGGTGACTGGGGCAGAGCATAGAATTTGCCGGCGTTGACCCGACTCGGCACCAGATAATCACGGGCCCCTTCCGGGGTGGAACGGGTGAGCATGGGGGTCTCGATATCGAGGAATCCGTGGTCGTTCAGATAGTTGCGGATCGTCTGCACGGCCTTGTGGCGCATCACCATGTTGGCGGCCATCTCAGGCCTGCGCAGATCGAGATAGCGGTACTGCAGCCGCAGGGTCTCGGAAACCTCGACGTCCTCATCCAGGGGAAAAGGCGGGGTCTCGCTGGTATTGAGGATGCGCAGCTCATCGATAAGCACCTCGATCTCACCGGTCGCAAGCTTGGGGTTGGCCATATCTCCTGGCCGTGCGGTCACCCGGCCTCTCACCGCCAGGACCCATTCACTCCTGAGCTGATGGGCCTTGGCGTGGACCTCCGGATTGATTGCCGGGTTGAACACAATCTGGGTCAAGCCTTTGCGATCACGCAGATCGATAAAAATAACGCCGCCATGGTCCCGCCGACGCAGGACCCAGCCCATTAGTACTACCTCTTCGCCGATATTATCTTTTCCGAGATCATTACAGAAATGCGTCCGGATCAGGTTTCCCATCGATTCCATATATATCCATCAAACTGGTTAAATTTTTCCAATGATTGTCTAAGATCAACTCAATATCTTTTTGACACTAAATTCTGTTCCATCAATATATCTTGTCTGCAGTAAACTTTTCAGAGTACCCGCTTTCAGCTCCACCTGCTGCTGTTCCTGATTCTTCATATTCCGAAGGAGCCCCTGACTGTTTTTCATCTCATCTTCACCAATGATCAAAACCCAGGATGCCCCGGTCTTATCCGCCTGCTTCATCTGGCTCTTCAGGCTTCTGCCTTCAAGATCCATCGCCACTCGCAGGCCTGCCGAACGCAGTTCATGGGCCAAGCCGAAACAAAAATCTGAGGCAGCCTGCCCCAGAGCAGCAATGAAGAGATCGGGACACAACCGTCCCAAGGCATCACCCCCGGCGCTCTGTTGTAAGAGCAGGACCAGTCTCTCCATGCCCATGGCAAAACCGATGCCGGGGACACCTTTAGGCCCACCCAGCTGTTCGATCAAGCCGTCGTAACGACCGCCCGCCCCCACCGCGGCCTGAGCGCCAAGGTCGGTTGTGATGAATTCAAAGGTTGTCCGGGTATAGTAGTCCAGTCCGCGCACCATGAATTTATTGAGAGAATACTGGACTCCAAGCTGTCCGAGACCGGCCTGTACCTCTTCGAAATGCTGGCCGCAGGCGGAACAGAGATGCTCGAGGATGGACGGCGCGGCCTGCACCTGTGCACGGCACCGGGGATTTTTACAGTCAAGGACCCGCAGAGGATTGGTCGAGCTCCTCCTCTTACAGTCATCGCACAGGGTATCGAAGCGTTCAGTAAGAAAGGTCTGGAGCTGCAGACGATAGGCCGGACGACATTCCGGGCAGCCCAGGGAGTTGAGTTCCAGACTGACCGAAACTCCCAACTCCTGTAAAAGCATGGCCCCCATGGCCATCAGCTCCGCATCGATGCGGGGATTCTGGGACCCAAGGACCTCTGCATCCATCTGGTGAAACTGCCTGAGGCGCCCTTTTTGTGGCCGTTCGTGGCGAAACATCGGGCCGATGGTAAAAAGGCGCTGGACGGGCTTCTGGACATACAGTCCATGTTCTATATAGGCACGAATGAGTGAGGCGGTGGCCTCCGGCCGCATGGTGATCTTTTTATCGACAAAGGTGTACATCTCCTTTTCGACAATATCCGTGGTCTCGCCTATTGAGCGGGCAAAGAGCTCGGTTGGCTCCAAGATCGGCAGCCTGATCTCGGAGAAGTCAAACCGGGCAAAAACAGAACGGGCAATGGTCTCGACAAATTGCCAGAGTTCGACATCCCCTGGTAAAATATCCTTGAAGCCATTCAAGGCTTGGAGTTTCAATTGCATCCCTCCAGGTGACGGCACCTGCTGAATAGAGTTAGAAGTTATCAAAAAAGACTAAAATAGAACGTATTTTAAAGAAATTGTCAAGCTTGGCCCCGGTTTCCGGGCAAGAATCAACTCCTCGGCATAACGACAGGCAACCATTCGGCAACAGGCCCTTCTGCTTCTCGATTGGCCCAAAGACCATGCAGTATAGTTTTCTTGACAAATTTCGGCAAGGCGGGCATTATCGGGTTCTGTTATCCATGATCATACTAAGAAGGTAAGAAGGAGCCTCCCTGTTCATGAAATTACCCCCACTTACTATCGGCAAATTCACCGCCCGCATCCCCCTCATCCAGGGAGGCATGTCCATCCGTGTTTCTACTTCAGCACTGGCTGCTCCGGTGGCCCAATGCGGCGGAATCGGTGTCATCGGAGGGTCAGGCATTCCCGCTGGTGAATTGCAGGAGGATATCAGGGCTGCAAAAAAGGCCACTGATGGTATCATCGCGGTCAACATCATGTACGCCATGAAGAATTTTTATGAACTGGTGATGGGATCGATTGAAGCCGGGATCGACATGATCATCACCGGTGCAGGTTTTTCCCGCGATATATTCAAGATTGGCAAGACCTATAACACCCCTATCGTTATGATCGTCTCCTCTCCTTCTCTTGCCAAACTCGCTGAAAAACTCGGGGCAGCTGCTGTAATCGTCGAGGCTAAAGAGGCCGGAGGCCACTTGGGGACCGACAGACCGCTGCGGGAGATTTTCCCCCCTATTCGCGAGGTTATCAAAAATATCCCCCTTATCGCTGCAGGAGGCATCACAAACGGCTTTGAAATGGCTGAAATGATGGATAAATATGGTGCTGATGGAATACAGATCGCTTCTCGCTTCGTCCTTAGCAATGAGTGCGATGTCTCCGATGCCTTCAAGCAGGCCTATCTTGATGCCAAAAAAGAAGATATCGTGCTCACCTCTTCACCCGTCGGCATGCCGGGTCGCGCCATCAACACCCCCTTTGTCCAGGCTATGAACGCCGGTGAAGATTTCAGTACCAAAAAATGCCCGCATCTCTGTCTAAAAAAATGTGACCATCACTACTGCATCAACGAACGGCTCCTGCTGTCAAAAACCGGCAACATCAAAGAAGGTCTTGTATTTTCAGGTGAAAACACCTACAAAATGAAGAGCATTCTCTCGGTCTCCGAGATTTTCCGGCAGTTCACCGAACAGGCAGAATCTGTCTATAAAGAGGGACGGGGGTTCTGCCCCGCGGTCTGAAGTGCCAAACACACAGCCTATGGCCCCTGCAACCAATAGCCCCCCGCCAGATCTCCCATCAGCAACACTGATTCCCCGTATTTTCTCGGCAAAGGAGCACCCGATTACTCTCGACATGATCGAGACAGATGCTCTCCATGTTCTGCGAAAATTGAATAACTCTGGTTTTTCCGGTTACTTGGTGGGTGGCGGGGTACGTGACCTCTATCTTGGCAAGACTCCCAAGGATTTTGATATCAGTACGGATGCCCGTCCCGGCCAGATCCGTAAACTCTTCCCCAATAGTACGATAATCGGCAAGCGGTTCAGGCTAGTCCAGGTGTTCTTCCATCACGGCAAGGTCATTGAAGTATCAACCTTGCGATCACTGAGCGAGCATGATCTCGACGGCCCTGAAACCGTTCTGGCCCCCAACAACACCTTCGGCTCTCTCGACCAGGACGCTCAACGTCGTGATCTCACAATAAATTCACTTTTTTTTGACATCCGAAACAGGACGATTATCGATTATGTCAACGGGGTTGGGGACCTTGATAATTCCATCATCCGCATGGTGGGAGAACCGAACAAACGGATCAACAGAGATCCAGTTCGGATGATGCGGGCAATCCGTCACTCTGCCAGAAACAATTTTGCCATTGAGAAAGAGACTTGGAAAGCGATCTGCGCCAATCATCAGAAGCTCGCACTCTGCCCGTCTTCACGCCTAAGAGATGAGCTGTTCAAAGATCTCTACAGCGGATCAGCCGCCGCCTGGTTTGAGCTGGCAGTTGATTCAGAAATTTTCTTCACCCTCCTGCCACTGTATCGAAAGGTCTTTGATTTCGGGATGGCAGATACCATGCATCCCCGGCTCATGCTGGCAAAACTGACAGCAGTTCTCGATAAACTCAACACCAACTCAGCCAGTAAGAAATCAGTATATCTCCCTGATTTTTTCATTTTGGCGATGCTGCTTATCCCCTGGGCCGAGACGAATTACCATCTCTTTTCACAACAGCAAAAAGGTTCAGCGCTGTTTCAGATTGCCAAGAAGCTCAAAGCTGAACTTGACCAGGACCTTGGCATTCAACTCAACCTCAGTCGTTCCTTACGCCAGGAGACAACCGCACTGCTCATCAATCTGGCAGTTCTTCTACAGAACAGACAAAATGACTCCTGGCCCAAATGGCTGCGCAATAAAAGCTATTTTGCAAAGACCTCTCTCTTGTATTCCTTTTATATGGAAGCAATCTCTGGTAACCCAATTCCGGAGCAGCAACTGAGTTGCCTGCCTCAGGTTTCTGAAAAACCGCAGCAATCTGCATATAAAAAAGAGGCTCAGCAAAGAGGTAAACCCGCATTTTCGCCCTATTCAAATGGCGGTGTTTTCGGATTCAAAAAAAAATAGCTGCACATTCTGCCTAAGTAGCACACTCAGCTCATATCAAAACAAACAAGGATGGTTCTCAATATCAGATTGCGGGAAGCTGCCATCTCATCAGACAACACATCGTAATTATGATATTATCATAGTTTTCATTTTTTTTTGGCCGATGCATCAGTTTTTTTAAGACATTTTTTCTCTATTTTTTATGATATTTATTATCAAAAATCTCTATTTTATTTGACATTTATTACCATTTATCTCTAATAACAACAAAGCAAGTCACACCGGGAGATCCTTCCACCCCTGATCGGTTTTTTACCATACCTGAATTTGTGGTAGGTTCGGCAGAGGTAGGGATTTTAATCTATATTTTTTTATCGACACACCAGTGTCGGTACAATCGCGCTTTGCGCAAAATTGTTGTCACAGCAATAGGAGGTTGATATGGCAGACACGGTAAACAAGACTCTGGATCCGCAGCTGAATCGGCGTGGTTTCCTCAAAGGCTGCTCAATGGCTGCAGCCGCTCTGGGACTGTCCGATGCAATGATCCCCAAACTCGTTGAAGCTGCAGCATCCGCTGAGCGCCCCCGGGTCGTTTGGTTACACTTCCAGGAATGCACAGGATGCACAGAGAGTCTGCTCCGCGCTTCTCACCCTGATCTGGCCCGCCTGATCCTTGACGTCATCTCGCTGGATTATCATGAAACCATCATGGCAGCTGCAGGCCACCAGGCCGAAGAAGTACTTCAGAAAACCGTCACTGAACATGCAGGAAAATTTATTCTGGTTGTCGAAGGAGCTATCCCCACAAAGGACGGCGGTATCTACTGCAAGGTAGCAGGCAAGACTGCCATGGATACCCTGGCCGAAATTGCCCCGAAAGCAGCTGCAATCATCGCTATCGGCACCTGTGCCACCTTCGGTGGGGTTCAGGCTGCCAGCCCGAATCCGACAGGAGCGGTTGGCGTTATGGACCTGGTAAAAGGCGTGCCTGTTGTCAATATTCCCGGCTGTCCTCCAAACCCGATTTCTTTCCTCGGTACCGTCCTCCATTATCTGACTTTCAAACGACTACCTGCCCTTGATAGCCTCAACCGTCCTCTCTTTGCCTACGGACGCAGAATCCACGACCATTGCGAGAGACGCCCTCACTTCGATGAAGGCCGTTTCGTCGAGCAATTCGGTGATGCGTCCCATAAACTCGGTTACTGTCTCTACAAGGTCGGCTGCAAAGGTCCTGAGACCTTCTCCAACTGCCCGGCAGTTCGTTTTAACGATGTTGACGTTTGGCCTGTCAGCGTTGGTCACGGCTGTATCGGTTGCACAGAACCCAATTTCTGGGATACGATGACTCCGTTCTACAACAGACTGCCGATGGTCAAAATTCCCGGCTCAGGTATCATTGCTGACGCAGACAGTATCGGCAAGAAAGTCCTCGGTGTAACCGCTGCAGCCGTAGGCATCCATGCAGTTGTAGGAGTTGGCAAACGTCTCATCAAAGGAAAGGATCATGAGTAACTGTTAACCCCTTTCACAAGTGGTTATTTACAGTTATCTTCTGCAATTTTATACCGATTCCGATGATATTTTGAGAAGTCCGGCGTTGGTATTCCACTAATTTATGGAGGTTTTACACATGGCTCAGAGAATCACCATTGATCCTATCACCAGGATTGAGGGTCACTTAAGAGTAGATATCGAGGTAGATGGAGGGAAGGTTACCAAGGCATGGTCATCCGGCCAGATGTATCGCGGTTTGGAGAACATTCTGAAAGGTCGTGACCCTCGCGATGCATGGCTTTTTGTGCAGCGTATTTGTGGTGTCTGCACCACTGTACATGCCCTGGCATCAGTCCGTTCCGTAGAAAATGCCCTTGGCCTCGAGATTCCGCTTAACGCCCAACTCATCCGTAATCTGGTGCAGTCAATTCACTGTCTGCATGATCATATCGTCCATTTTTACGCTCTTTCTGCCCTTGACTGGGTTGACGTGGTTTCTGCTCTTGATGCCGACCCGGTGAAAACCGCCGCTCTCGCCGAGACGCTTTCTAACTGGCCTGGCAATAGCGCCAAGAGATTTGCCGCAGTCAAAGACAAAGTCAAAGCCCTCGTGGCCAGTGGTCAGCTTGGCCCCTTTGCCAATGCCTACTGGGGACATGCTGCAATGAAACTGCCGCCTGAGGCTAACCTCATGGCGGTATCCCATTATCTCGAAGCCCTTGATTATCAGCGCAAGGCCACCCAGGCCCTGGCAATCATCGGCGGCAAGAATCCGCACATACAGAATCTTTCTGTAGGTGGTGTAACCACAGCCATCAATCCGGACAATGACTCCACTCTGAATATGCACCGCCTCTACCAGATTAAACAGCTGGTGGAAGAAGTACGTGGATTCATTCAGAACGTCTACTTGGTTGACGTTGTGGCAGTCGGTGCCCTGTATAAAGAATGGCTCCCCTACGGCGCCGGAGTCACCAATTATCTGGCTGCCCCAGATATGTTCCTCGATGCAAAGGCCACCATTTCTGATATGCCCGGCGGTACCGTTATGGGCGGCGACCTCAAGACCGTCAAACCCATTGTCGGCCTCAATGACGCCTATTTCAAAGAGAACGTTCAGGAATCAATCGCCCGGGCCTGGTACGATGGTGACTGGTCCAAACATCCCTGGGAAGAAGATACTGAACCGAAATACACCGATTTCGAGGATGAGGGCCGCTACACTTGGCTCAAGGCTCCGCGCTTCCAAGGAAAACCGATGCAGGTCGGACCTCTGGCCCAGTTGGTCGTAGGCTATGCCCAGGGCCATGAGCTGACGGTCAAGAGTGTTGATGCTGCCCTGGCAAGCATCAGCGCTGTGGCAGGTGTCACCGTAGGTCCCGAAATTCTCCATTCAACCATCGGTCGCCATGCCGCCCGGGCGGTACGCGCTGGTATGATGGCTGATCTGGCCTTGAAACATTGGCAGCTTTTGGTTGACAACATCGGCAAAGGCGATCTGGAGATCTTCAACCCACCGACCTTCCCGAAAGGTGAGCAGCGTGGTGTTGGTGTACATGAGGCACCCCGAGGATTGCTGTCACATTGGATTGTTATTCAGGATGGCAAGATCAAGAACTACCAATGTGTTGTTCCTTCAACCTGGAACGCCGGTCCTCGTGATGCTGAGGGTCAGCTTGGACCCTACGAAGCTTCTCTCATGGGCAATCCTATTGCCGATCCCGAAAGACCTCTGGAGGTTCTGCGCACAATCCACTCGTTTGATCCATGTATTGCCTGTGCCGTCCACATGTTAGATCCGGAAGGTAAGGAAGTAGTGAAAGTGAAGGTACTGTAATTTACAGATCACATGCACTCAATCTCTCAATCTTTTCTTTCCGGCAAATGCCGTATGGAGGTATGAACAATGTATGAAAAACATTATTGCTGGAGCATACTGCTCCGGCT